>NZ_JVEL01000384.1:0-9394 GCF_001076875.1 Serratia sp. 506_PEND | reverse complement strand
TGATGCCGAGCAAGCAGGGCGACAGCGGCATGAACGCGGTGGAAAAAATCAGCGGCAAGGTGGACGTCAGCACTATCGCCTGCGGCGCGTTGCTGGCTATTCTGCTGTATATGGTGGGCATGCTGCTGCATCGCCTGATTGGCCTGCCGGCGCCGGTGGGCATGCTGTTCGCCGCCGTGGCGGTGAAGCTGGCGCACGGGGTATCGCCGCGCATTCAGGAAGGCTCGCAGGTGGTGTACAAATTCTTCCGCACCGCCGTGACTTATCCGATCCTGTTCGCGGTCGGGGTGGCCATCACGCCGTGGCAGGAGCTGGTGGATGCGTTCACCGTCCAGAATCTGATCGTGATCGTCACGACCGTCAGCGCGCTGGTGGCGACCGGTTTCTTCGTCGGCAAGAAAATCGGCATGCACCCTATCGACGTGGCGATTGTCTCATGCTGCCAGAGCGGGCAGGGCGGCACCGGCGACGTCGCGATCCTCACCGCCGGCAACCGCATGTCGTTGATGCCGTTCGCCCAGATCGCTACGCGTATCGGGGGCGCTATCAACGTCTCGCTGTCGCTGCTGGTGTTGGCCAAGTTCTTCGTATAACTCCTATAAATCCTTAGCGTTACTTTGCCTTTCCCCGCCCCCGCGGGGATTTTTTTTGCCCGCGCGCCGGCCAGACGCGCGGGCAAGGGGAACGCCGGTTATGCCGCCTGTTTCATGGCGGCATCGTACCAGGCGAAGTAGCGCTCTACGCCGCGTCGGCCGGATTCGATCAGCGCGCGTTTCTTCTCTTCGCTGATGCCGAACTCCAGCGTGCCGACGTCGAGCGTGTCGACATACACGGTGCGCTTCCAGTCGTCGCTGTCCAGATGCACCTTGGTTTGGATGTCCAGCATCACGTTGGCCACCGCCAGGGTGAAATCAAACAGGTTGTTGACCGGCGTGCGCGGGCCGGCCTGACCGGCGGCCTGGGCGATTTCGCCGGCGGAGTCCAGGCGAAGGCCCAGGGTGCGGGTGTTGATGCGCTGGCTGGAGACGTCGATGTAAGGCGGCGTGGCGGAGAAGTCATAGTCGAATAGCCGCACCGGGTAGTTGTCGATCATGCCGCCATCGATGCACAGGTCGCCCAGGGTATTGTTCTTCGCCACGAAGGCGAACGGGAACGACATCGAAATGCGCAGGCCGTCCGCCACTTTCATGCGCGGCGTAGTGCGGTGCGAATAAACTTCGCGTTGGCCGCTGTTGAGGTTGGCGCCGATAAAGTAAATTGACTTGAACCCTTTCGCCGCCTTCATCGCTTCGAACTGCTCGAAGGTGATATCCGGGTTGCCGGTATATTGCTTGATAATATCGCGTGACCATTGATAGAAATAATCGCCGGGCGCGATGCCGTATTGATTGAACAGGCGATAGGCGTCCTGGATCGTACCGAAAAAACCGCCGTTATAATCGAGGAATTTTTTAAAATCCATCGCCGACAGAATTTTGGTGACGTCCGCCGAGCTGCAGCCCAGGCCGACCAACAGCGCGGCGATGGCGCCCGCCGAGGCGCCGGAGGTTTGCTTGATCTGCGGCATGATGCCTTTGGCTTCCAGCAATTCCAGCGCGCCGCCATAGGCGATGCCTTTTACGCCGCCGCCTTCAAAGACCAGATTTTCGAATTGATAGTTCATGATATTTCCTCACTCTTGATTTAGGGAGTAAGAAAAATAACCAAGGCGCGAACCGGAAAATATTGATTGGGGTTGTGTGAGTCGGCAAACAAAATTATTCATAATAAATATATTGTTTATATATTTATCAAAGGCATTTATTAAACAGGCGCATCGGGCTTTTTGCGTCAATACTTAGCGCTGTTCAATTCTCGCAAGGAGTCATCATGTTCTGGAAACGTTGTCTGCTGGGCGCGGCGCTGGCCGTTATGTCATTACAGGCCGGGGCCGCCGCGCCGCAGGCCAAAACCCCGACGCCGGGATTTTACCGCATCATGCTGGGCAGTTTTGAAGTGACCGCGTTATCCGACGGCATCATTCGCCTGCCGGCGGACAAACTGTTGCTGAACACCACGCCGCAGCAGATCGCAGCCGGGTTGGCCGAGCGGCATCAAAGCCTGCCGGTGGTCACCTCGGTCAATGCCTATCTGATCAATACCGGCGACAAGCTGGTGATGATCGACAGCGGCGCCGGCCAACTGCTGGGCGACGGCCTGGGCAAGCTGGTGGATAACCTGCGCGCGGCGGGCTACCAGCCGGAGCAGGTGGATGAGATCTACCTGACCCACATGCACCCGGACCACCTCGGCGGCCTGACGCACGACGGCAAGGCGGTATTCCCCAATGCGGTGGTGCGCGCCGGCAGCCAGGACGCGGACTTCTGGCTGAGCGCGGACCAACTGAAACAGGCCAGCGCAGGCAGTAAAAGCAACTTCGAACGGGCCCAGGCGGCGATCAAGCCATACCAGGCGATGGGCCACTTTAAGCCGTTCAGCGGCGACGGTGAACTGTCGCCGGGCATTGCCGCCTTCGCCGCCCACGGCCATACGCCGGGGCACAGCGTGTATCAGGTGACCAGCCAGGGCAAGAAGCTGTTGCTGTTGGGGGATCTGATCCACGTGGCGGCGGTGCAGTTGCCGCATCCGAAGGTGGCTATCAGCTTTGACAGCGACGCCAAGGCGGCTGTCGCTCAGCGGCTGCGGATATTTGGCGACAGCGCGCGGCAGAGCGAACTGGTCGGCGGCGCACACCTGTCGTTCCCGGGGTTGGGGTATCTGAACCGCCAGGGCGACGGTTACACCTGGGTGCCGTTGAACTACGGCGCGCTGTAACGCCCGCTCTCGTTATCGGTTCCGCTCGGCGAACACCCGGCTGAACCAGTCGAGAAACACGCGCACCCGCGGCGACAGCTGGCGGTTGCGCGGATAAAGCAGCGAGACCGGCATTGGAGGAGAAGGCCAATCCGGCAGCAGCGGCAACAGGCTGCCGTCGGCCAGATCGCCGCGCAGGTGATAGCGCGGCACCTGAATGATGCCCAGTCCGGCGCGGGCGGCGGCGACCAGGCTCTCCGCCGCGGTGACCGACACCGTCGCCGGCAGCGTGACGGGTTGCGCTTGTCCCGCCACCGTGAACGCCAGCGGCATCAGCGCGCCGGTCGCCGAAGAGCGAAAGCCCACCATGCGGTGATGGCGCAGATCGTCCAGGCTTTGCGGCGTGCCGAAGCGCTGCAGGTAGGCCGGGGCGGCGCAGGTCACCTCTTCCAGCTCGCCCAGGCGGCGCGCCACCATGTCGCTGTCCCGCAGTTTGCCGACGCGCACCACGCAGTCGATGCCTTCCCGCAGCGCGTCCACCAGCCGATCGCCTTCGCTCATATAAAGCTCGATATCCGGGTATTGCGCCAAAAAATCCGGCAAATCGGGCAACAGAAAATGGCGCGCCAGCGTGCCGTGCACGTCGATGCGCAGCAATCCGCGCGGTTTGGCGCCGGCGAACGCCATCTCTGCTTCTTCGATGTCCGCCAGAATGCTCAGACAACGCTGATAGTAGGCTTCGCCGTCCAGCGTCGGGCTGACGTGGCGGGTGGTGCGTTGCAGCAGCCTGACCTGCAGCCGGGCTTCGAGCTGTTTGATGGCGTCGGTCACGGTGGATCGCGGCAGGTTCAGATCCTGCGCCGCCTGGGTGAAGCTGCGTTGTTCTACCACGCGGGTGAACAGGCGCATGGCGTCGATTCTGTCCATAATTGTTCGTTTATTTCGGATAGTGATAACGAAGAATAGGGGATTATTCGCCGTGCCGAAAGGTGCATGATGACTGTACATTAACCCGATGAGGAGATATCCATGAATCACGCGACTCAACGCGTCGCCATCGTCACCGGCGCATCCCGCGGCATCGGCGCGGCCATCGCCGAGCGTCTGGCCGCCGATGGCTTCACCGTCATCATCAACTATTCGGGCAACCCGGCGCCGGCCGATGAGCTGATGCGCAAGATTGAACAGCGCGGCGGCCGCGCCTTGAGCGTCAAAGCCGACGTCAGCGATGCATCTGCGGTCGCCGGCCTGTTCGATAGCGCCGAACAGGCGTTTGGCGGCGTCGACGTGCTGGTCAATAACGCCGGGGTGATCGCGCTGGCGCCGGTGGCGGACATGCGTGATGAAGATGCGGATCGCCTGCTCGACATCAACCTGAAAGGCAGCTTCAATGCGATGCGCGAGGCGGCGAAGCGCCTGCGCGACAACGGCCGCATCATCAACTTCTCCTCCAGCGTGGTGGGGTTGCTGCAGCCGGGGTACGGCATGTATGCCGCCAGCAAGGCGGCGATCGAAGCGCTGACCAGCGTGCTGGCGAAAGAGCTGCGCGGCCGCAATATCACGGTGAATGCCGTCGCGCCGGGGCCGACCGCCACCGGCTTGTTCCTCGACGGCAAAACCCCGGAGCTTATCGAGCGGCTGGCGAAGATGGCGCCGTTGGAACGTCTGGGCACGCCGGACGATATCGCCGCGGCGGTGGCTTTCCTCGCCGGGGCAGACGGCGGCTGGATCAATGGCCAAACCCTGCGCGCCAACGGCGGCATCATCTGATTGGCGACGCGCCGCCGCAGGATCGGGTATCCTGTGGCGGAACATATCACATCAAGGGCAACGTATGGCGGGCCACACTCAGCAATCCCATCCTGGCGTCAGATCGCCCTGCGTCAGCCTGTGCCGGATCGACGACGAAACCCAGCAGTGCCGCGGATGCCGGCGCACGCGGGCGGAGATCGCCGCCTGGCCGACCGCCAGCGACACGGAGAAACGCGCTATTTGGCGGCGGCTTGAGCTGCGTCAATCGGTGAAATAATCCTCTACATTATTGCGCTGCCAGACTGCATGTAGCACAATTGAGCTACATGTGATTGACCGACGTTAGGAGCGATTATGTCGACGACGACCATTCGTATTCCAGATGAGCTTAAAGCCCGAGTCGCTGCCGTCGCCGAGCAGGTTGGCGTCACGTCTCACAGCTTTATTTTGCAGGCAATAGCGGAGAAAACGCAGCAGGAAGAGTTGCGCCGTGACTTTGAGAATGAAGCGGAAAAACGCTATGCCAAGATAATTGCGACGGGAGAGACAGTCTCTTGGAAAGAGATGCGCGGTTATTTGGAAAATTACGCAGCGGGTGATACTGCCGCTGTCAAACCTCCGGTTAAAAAATTGGGGCGCTGATGGCAAATGTCGAGTTGGCGCCAGAGGTCAGGGATGATATCGAACGTATTCTCGCTCATTTGGCTCAGTATGGCGCTGCGGATTCAGGGCGGCGCATTCAGGAAATCATCCAGGCAATTGCGGTATTGGAACATAATCCATTGATCGGACGGTCCCTTGGCGCAGGGCTGCGTGAATTGATTATTGGGCAGCAAGCTCGCGGTTATTTGGCGCTCTACAAATACATTCCTGATATCGATACGGCGTTTGTTCTGGCGATCCGCAGTCAGAAAGAACAAGGGTATTGAATGCACGATACCGGCCTGAAAGACCGGCATCGCTGTCATGTCCTCAGAAATCCCAGTCCTCATCCTCGGTGTTGACCGCCTTGCCGATGACGTAGGACGACCCTGACCCGGAGAAGAAGTCGTGGTTTTCGTCGGCGTTCGGCGACAGCGCCGACAGGATCGCCGGGTTGACCTCCGCCATCGCCGGCGGGAACAGCGCTTCATACCCCAGGTTCATCAGCGCCTTGTTGGCGTTGTAGTGCAGGAAGGTCTTCACGTCTTCCGTCCAGCCGACGCCGTCGTACAGCTCCTCGGTGTAACGCACCTCGTTGTCGTACAGATCCTGCATCAGGTCGAAGGCGAAATTTTTCACCTGCTGGCGCCGCGCAGCGTCCACTTTCTCCAGCCCTTTCTGGAACTTATAGCCGATATAGTAGCCGTGCACCGCCTCGTCGCGAATGATCAGGCGGATCAGATCGGCGGTGTTGGTCAGCTTGGCGCGGCTGGACCAATACATCGGCAGGTAAAAGCCCGAATAGAACAGGAACGACTCGAGGAACACGCTGGCGACCTTTTTCAGCAGCGGATCGTCGCTGCGGTAGTGCGCCAGAATGATGCCGGCTTTCTTTTGCAGCGCGCGGTTTTCCTCGCTCCAGCGATAGGCGTCGTCCACGTCCGGCGTTTGGCACAGGGTGGAGAAGATTGAGTTGTAAGAGCGGGCGTGCACCGCCTCCATAAAGCTGATGTTGGAGTACACCGCCTCTTCGTGCGGCGTCAGCGCATCGGCGATCAGGGCCGGCGCGCCGACGGTGTTCTGGATGGTGTCCAACAGCGTCAGCCCGGTAAATACCCGAATGGTCAGCTGCTGCTCCTTCGGCGTCAGCGTGGCCCAGGAGGGGATATCGTTGGACAGCGGCACCTTTTCCGGCAGCCAGAAGTTGGAGGTCAAGCGGTTCCATACCTCCAGATCCTTGTCGTCTTCGATGATGTTCCAGTTGATGGCGCGCACCAGCGGCGCCGATGTTACGGTCGTCATAAGTTGCCTCACAGCGCGCAGGACACGCAGCCCTGCACCTCGGTGCCTTCCAGCGCCATCTGGCGCAGGCGGATGTAGTAAATGGTCTTGATGCCTTTGCGCCAGGCGTAGATCTGCGCGCGGTTGATGTCGCGGGTGGTGGCGGTATCGCGGAAGAACAACGTCAGCGACAGCCCCTGATCGACGTGTTGCGTCGCGGCGGCATAGGTATCGATGATTTTTTCCGGGCCAATCTCGTAGGCATCCTGGTAATACGCCAGGTTGTCGTTGGTCATGTACGGCGCCGGGTAGTAAACGCGGCCGATCTTGCCTTCCTTGCGGATCTCGATGCGCGAGACGATCGGATGGATGCTGGAGGTGGCGTTGTTGATGTACGAGATGGAGCCGGTCGGCGGCACCGCCTGCAGATTCTGATTGTACAGCCCGTGCATCATCACCGACTGACGCAGCGCGCGCCAGTCGTCGCGGCCCGGAATGGCGATGCCGGCGGCGGCGAACAGCTCGCGCACCCGCTCGGTCTGCGGCAGCCAGTCGCGCTCGGTGTACTTGTCGAAGTACTCGCCGCTGGCATAGCGAGAGTGCTCAAAGCCGTCAAAGGCGCCGCCGCGCTCGATCGCCAGCCGGTTAGAGGCGCGGATGGCGTGATAGGCCACGGTATAGAAATAGAGATTGGTGAAGTCGATGCCTTCTTCCGAGCCGTAGAAGATGCGCTCGCGCGCCAGGTAACCGTGCAGGTTCATCTGGCCCAGACCGATGGCGCGGGCGCTGCGGTTGCCTTCGGCGATCGACGGCACCGAGCGGATATCGCTCATGTCGGCCACCGCGGTCAGCGCGCGGATCGCGGTCTCGATCGCCTTGCCGAAGTCCGGCGCGTCCATGGTTTTGGCGATGTTCAGCGAGCCGAGGTTGCAGGAGATATCCTTGCCGATGCGATCGTAGCTCAGATCCTCGTGATAGGTGCTGGCGCGGTTGACCTGCAGGATCTCCGAACACAGGTTGCTCATGTTGATGCGCCCGGCGATCGGGTTCTCCCGGTTGACCGTGTCCTCGAACATTACGTAGGGGTAGCCGGATTCGAACTGGATCTCCGCCAGCACCTGGAAGAACTCGCGCGCGTTGATGCGCGACTTGCGGATGCGCTTGTCGTCCACCATCTCGCGGTACTTCTCGCTGACGGCAATCTCCGAAAACGGCACGCCATACACCCGTTCGACGTCGTAGGGCGAGAACAGGTACATTTCTTCGTTGTTCTTCGCCAGCTCGAAGGTGATATCCGGGATCACCACCCCCAGCGACAGCGTTTTGATGCGGATCTTCTCGTCGGCGTTTTCCCGCTTGGTATCGAGAAAACGCAGGATATCCGGGTGGTGGGCGTTGAGATACACCGCGCCGGCCCCCTGGCGCGCGCCGAGCTGGTTGGCGTAGGAGAAGGCGTCTTCGAGCATTTTCATGATCGGAATGACGCCGGAGGACTGGTTCTCGATGCGCTTGATCGGCGCGCCCACCTCGCGAATATTGCTCAGCATGAAGGCCACGCCGCCGCCGCGTTTCGACAGCTGCAGCGCGGAGTTCACCGCCCGGCCGATCGATTCCATATTGTCTTCGATGCGCAGCAGGAAGCAGGAGACCAGCTCACCGCGCTGGCGTTTGCCGCAGTTGAGGAAGGTCGGCGTGGCCGGCTGGAAGCGGCCGGAAATCATCTCTTCCACCAGATCCTGCGCCAGGGCGGTGTCGCCCGCCGCCAGCGTCAGCGCCACCATGCACACCCGGTCTTCGTAGCGTTCCAGATAGCGCTTGCCGTCGAAGGTTTTGAGCGNATAGCTGGTGTAGTACTTGAAGGCGCCGAGGAAGGTCTCGAAGCGGAATTTCTTGGCGTAGGCCTGTTGGAACAGCTGCTTGATAAACGGGAATTCGTACTGCGCCAGCACCTGCGGCTCGTAGTAGCCTTCTTCCACCAGATAGCGCAGCTTTTCCTCCAGGTTATGGAAGAACACGGTGTTTTGGTTGACGTGCTGCAGGAAGTAGTGCCGCGCCGCCAGCCGATCTTTATCGAACTGGATCCGGCCTTCCGCATCGTAAAGATTGAGCATCGCGTTGAGCGAATGGTAATCCAGCGCGCCCGTCTCGGGCCTGGTCAATTCTGTCGTTGCCAAAATGCGGTTACTCCCTGTCTAACGTTTTCAACGTCTTGCGTAGTGCCGAGCAGCTCGAAGCGGTACAAAAAAGGCACCTGGCATTTTTTGGCGATGATGTCGCCGGCGATGCCGTACGCTGCGCCGAAGTTGGTGTTCCCGGCGGCGATGACGCCGCGCAGGTATGAACGGTTTTGCGGAACGTTGAGAAAGCGGATCACCTGGATCGGCACCGCGCCGACGGCGCTGCCGCCGCCATAGCTGGGTACGATCAAGATATAGGGTTGTTCCACCAGCAATTTGCTGCGGGCGCCGGCGATCGGAATGCGGATCGCCGGCAGGCCCAGTTTCTCAACGAATCGGTGGGTGTTCTCCGAACTGCTGGAGAAATAGACCAGCGGATTCATCGTCGAGCCTCAGCAGGTGAGCGCCAGCGCGCCGATTTTGTCCGGCCGGAAACCGGACCAGTGATCGTCACCGGCGATAATCACCGGAACTTGCTGATAACCTAAGGATTTAACGTGGTTCAGCGCCTGCTGATCCTGGGTGAGGTCGATCACCTGATAATCAATCCCCTGTTTATCAAATGCGCGATAGGTGGCGTTGCACTGGACACAGTCCGGCTTACTGTAAATAATAATGCTCATGATTCGCATTTACCTTTAGGCTGAAGGAAAGGCGGACAAGTCAGATAACGGAGCATCGTTCCTGGCGTTTCTGACGGCGTTATCAACCGAACAACGGTCCCTGCGGTTGATAGATAAAATACTATA
>NZ_JVEL01000383.1:2966-3842 GCF_001076875.1 Serratia sp. 506_PEND | reverse complement strand
TGTAAACCCACTTACGGACGCGGGGATCGAGACTATAGTAGGCACTGCTCATAGTTTGAAGTTCGCCAGTCCGTCGTCGTCATCGCTTTCCTCCATAATGGCGTCATCCATATCGCTGGGCCTGTCCTCTTCAATCGCCACACCCTCGATTAGTGTTTGCCAGTTCATCGTTCTGTTTTGTTCCAGCACGGCCAGCATATCCAGGAAACCTTTTATGGTATTACGGGGGGTACGGAAGTAAGCGTCTCCAATGATTTTACTACAGTGATGCAGAAATCCAGTCAGTGCCTCATCTGGTACCAGATAATTCTCTGGCTCTCCGCCTGCATAAACATGGCGAAGATTTCTCAGTAAAATATACAGTTCCTCAGGGGTGAGGCTGGCAAGATGCAAAGTGGGAGACGAATAGTCAATCACTCCTGCTTTTTGCGCGAACCGGTTTTCCGCCAGACGTGACTGGAGCGCCTCATAACTGTAAAGACCTTTGCGCGGATCGAAAAGGAACTCTGGCGTCCCCCCGAGGATAAAACCAATGTTCTCGGCTGAGCCTTGCAGGCAGTCATTCAGGATCCGCAAAATCTGTTCGTAGTTCGCTGTTCTTGCTTGCGTATTATTCAGCTTAAAGAGGTTCACCATTTCGTCGAGGCTGACCAAAAGACCGGCATAGCCTGCCTGGCGGACAAAAAGGCTCATCAGCTTCAAAGAATCATAGAATGAAGCGTCTGAGATAATAGTCCGAACGTCGAGATCGTTACGGGCATCAGTTTTAGTGGTGTACTCTCCCCGCAGCCAGCGAATGGCATTGGATTTTAGCGTTTCGTTATCCTGCTCGTGCCCCCGCCAGAATGCATCAATGACCTTCGCAAAGTCATATCC
>NZ_JVEL01000383.1:2563-2866 GCF_001076875.1 Serratia sp. 506_PEND | reverse complement strand
CGCCCACCATATCTGACAGTGCAGCCAGGCGTTTATGAATAACTGATGAAACCTCCGAGCCGTCCGTGTCAGCTTCCTTTCTTGCCTCCGTAACGAACCTTTCAACAACGCTAAGTAACGCATTACCATCCGGCTTGTTTCTGGTGGACATGTTTTTCATAAGCTCTGAGTAGAGATTACGAGCCTGACCTCCCGATGAGTGAATACGTCTGTCAGGAGAAAGGTCAGCACTGACTGACACCAGCTTCTTTTCTAGAGCAATAGAGCGCACAACACTCAGAAAGAAAGTTTTACCTGAACCGT
>NZ_JVEL01000383.1:0-2463 GCF_001076875.1 Serratia sp. 506_PEND | reverse complement strand
GTCAGCAATCCTCTCAATATCCTGATGGAGAGCAGTGATCTCATTCACGCGACCAACCTGGATATGCTGAATGCCTATCCTTGGCGTTACACCTGACTTAAGTGACTGAATAATAGCGTCGCGTTCTTTCACTCTTATACGTGTTACAGACATTCACTATCCCTCTAATTCTTTGGCAATTTCCAGATCAACCCAGATATTATCATCAGCATCGTCCAGCACCGGAGCATCAACCACCGCATAGGACCAGTCATTGATCACCTCAAGCGCACCGCCGAGCATCAAATTCAAATTTCCGCACAATTCTGTCGCCTCTTTTCGGGACCACTGTTCTTTCTCCAGCAAACTGCGATAAAGCTGGCTATGTGCGGAATCAAGGCCGCCCGCCTCCGTTAATGAGGCTGGAGCGCTTTTTGGTTCTTCCGGTTCTTCTTCGGTGAAAATTGTGTTCAGTAATTTACGAACTTCGTCCGTGGCAGATTCGTGGCGGGCAAGTACATTAGCATCCAGTGTAAACCCTGCCGTAGGCTGATCAGTTGGTACAGACGAGACGAGATCATGTTCAGTTGCGGAATGCTGATGGATATTGCTTGAGACAGATAAGGGATCCAGGCCCAAACTTGAATAAATCTTCTCAAGCTGTTTGATTTCGGCAGGAGCTATTGTGCCATCCGAGCAGGCAACACTAACGATAACTTTACCCACAGCTGATTTTTCCGCAGCCCCCATCAACTCAATCCTGCTTTTCATTCCCGTCATATTGGCTGGAGTATGAAGCTGCCATGTTAAATACGCATGTAGAGAGCGCTTTTCATCATCGGTGAAGCCAGTATTGTTGTTGATGGCATTCTCAAGCACTTTCTGCTCGGCTTGATCAAGAGAATTGTCAATCAAGGCGACCATCGCCCCTAATCTGAGAGTCATTACTGCTGAGATAAATTCAGCTGAAGGTGAGAAGCGTCCACCTTCGGCGGCAGGGAATAGAACAAGTGTCCCATCAACATCCGCCTTCACATGGTGATAACACGGGTCAGGTGCCAGACCGTAACCCATCTTCAGAGCAAAGGCCTGCATCAAATCGGCCTCTTTTTTATTGATCTTATTGGGGCAACTGGTATTCATATGTGCCCAAAAGTCAGCAACTGAGACTAACCCCTCCTTGACGAGGATCGCCTCATCAGCCCAGCGTTTGAATGAGCTTAATATTTTTTCTGCGCTTTCATTAACGATCTCTGAAGGGAGCAACATAATTGCAGCCGTATCATTGACTGACGTACCTTTCCTACCAAGGTAGCGACTATAAGCATCAAGTTCATCCGTACATATGTCGGCAAGAGCCATAATTTTCTGGACAGGGCTCTTCAACGCACTTGGATCAGGCAGGTCGGGAACAGGAAGTCGAACACCTCGCAAACTAGGACTTGCTGGTGTGTAATCTAACCTTAGGCGCGTTTTATTCGCCTTAACGACCATCCCTTCACCATATTTGAGGGTGTAACGCCGTTTGAAAAGCGCAGCAAACTCTTTAGCACAGCGGCGAGCCGGGGTACGCAGCGAATACTCGGTGTGGTTTATTACCCAGTTCAACGCCAGTTCAGCTGATACAGGAACTCCTTCATGTACAGTTTTTGCCAGAGCCAGCTTAAATTGCATGCTGTTGCTGAAACCTGAATTGCTATCGAGCTCAGTGGCTAAGCCCATGTTCGGGCGCAGAATAGACATGGCTTCGAGTAATTGGGTCGAATATCCACGGAAGGAGCGGTTCTCAATGAATACCGATCTTAACCGAGCGACTTCATTGAACAGATTACGGAACTCATCATCAGGGAATTTTGAGTCAGCGGAATCTACGAGCGCTTTTCTTTCCAGGCCATAGAGGTAGATAAAAACATAGCCGATAGGACACGATGGATCAGACCTATCGCTGGCAAGCCAACTGACATAAGCACCGCGTGCTTCTGGGGAAAGAGATGAAAAACTGGGCCAGTATCCTAATGAACTGTCCTCGTAAAGATAAGAAGTAGGTTTTATCTTACATGTGTCATCAATTAATGATGCCTCACTTCCATCGTCATAATAGCCGCCTGATTCTTGACCGGAGGGCTTCATACGTTGCCCCACGTAAATGTGGCCACCGCTAATTGTTACACCAGCTATAGTTATCATCTCACCCGGAAGTACCCATCGAGCTAGTGCACCTGCTGATTTGGAGGTGTTCCGGTAATGATTGGTTGTCACCCGAACTTCAACACCCCGGCCACCGCTCAATGTAAAAGTTGCAAGGTTATCGTCTTCACTATCATCGTTTCGCACAACCGCCTCTTTTTTCTTGATGTCAGCGAGCCATTCTTTTGGTGGTGCTTTCACAGGGCTTGAAGCATAAGACTTTGGAGATTTGCGTTTTTTCTTTCTAAAAAACAACAAGTAAATTACTAAAAGCGCCGCCAAAAACTTCAATAACTC
>NZ_JVEL01000382.1:0-3126 GCF_001076875.1 Serratia sp. 506_PEND | reverse complement strand
TCATGTCGCCCTGGTAATTCATCTGTTTGAACAGGATGCGGCAGGCCATCTGGTCAAACAGGGTGGTGCCCCACATTTTTTCTTCGGTCAGGCGTTCGGCGCCAATGGTCGGCATGCCGACGGAGAACGGCTGGGTTGGCGAGAGGCGCTCTTCCTCTGCGGCGCCTTGGGTCGGCACGGCTTTCTCTTCAACCTGCGCCAGCGGTTTGCCGGTCTCCCGGTTCAGGTAGAAAATCTGCCCGCGTTTGGTGCCGAGCAAAAGGGCGGGCACCGGGCGATGTTGCTCATCAAAACCGTCCACCAGCGCGGGTTGGGATGCGAGGTCATAATCCCAAATGTCGTGATGCGTGGTTTGGAACTTCCAGCGCTCACGGCCTGTTTCAATATCAATGGCGACCAGGGCAGAGTTGTACTCATCCGAATTTTCCGGGCGATTCATGCCGTAATAGTCGGGCGTTGCATTGCCAAGCGGCGCATACAACAAGCCTAATTTGTCGTCATAGGCGGCGGTGGTCCACATATTCGGCGTACCGCGCGTATAGGTGCTTCCGGCCGGCGGAGCCTTGGTGATGCCCGGGTTGCCTAAGTCCCACGCCCAGTCCAACTCGCCGGTTTTGGCGTCGAACGCCCTGATGACGCCGGAAGGCTCGCCTTTCATCACGTTATCGATAACCCAGCCACCGACGATAATCTTCCCTCTGGCGATGGTCGGCGCCGAGGTTTGGAAGTAATAACCCGGTTTCACTTCCCCCATATGCTGACCGAGATTCACCTCACCGTTTTGACCGAAGGCGGGGCATTTCTGGCCCGTTTTGGCATCCAGCGCAATGAGTCGGGCATCGATCGTGGTGTGAACGATCGCTTTCTCGCACAGAGCGCCTGGCGCAACATCCTCATTTTTGTAGTAGCCAAGCCCGCGGCAGCGTTGCCAAACGGGGGAGGTGGAATGCGAGTCAAATTTCCAGCGCGCTTTACCCGTATCGGCATCGATAGCGGTGATAAGACCGTTGGGCGTACAGCTATACACCAAATCATCGATCGCGAGCGGGGTATTTTGGTCCACGCCCGGCCGGAAATCGCCGGTGCGATAAACCCAGGCGAGTTTCAGGTCTTTGACGGTTGAACGGTTCACCTGATTGAACGGCGCGTAGCGCGTTCCTTCCGTCGTGCGGCCATAGGCGCTCCAATCGGCTGGCGCATTGTCGCTTTTGCTCTCGATAAACGTCACGTCGCCAGAAGGGGTAATTTCGCCATGGGGAAAGAAGGCGCCGATAAAGAAAGCGACAAATGCCACGGATAATACCGAACCGGCGATGTAAGCCTGCTTTTGACTCTTGGCGCTGTGCAGGTACGAGGGAAGTAAAAACGCGGCGATAATAGAGAGGCCGGCGGGCACCAGCAGGCGAGGGAACAATGCCCAGTAGTTAAGCCCCGACTCCCAAAGCGCCCACGGCACCGTCATCAAAAACAGCAGGCCGGTTAAGTAACAAGCTGATTTGCTGCGCTTGAGGACCAGCACTGCGGCGGCGATGTAGCCTATCCCGGTAATGGCATAGTAGAACGATCCGCCGAGGGCGATAAGCCAAACTCCCCCCACGGTTAACGCGACGCCAGAAAAAACCAGCAAGCAAAAGAACGTGATTATAGCGGCTCTCTTACCAAACGATGTTCTAATCATATGTTTTCCTTTGACTTTTAAATCCACATTGGATCACCATCCCATCGCTGCCAGCGCGTGAAAATGCCGGCGCGAAAGGCAAGGCATTTCCCGCCTTGAGACTTTTTATTCTTTAACGCTTTAGGGGCATTGAGTTGTCGTTTTGATATCCATTTCAACAGTGGCCATTGCGGTTTGGATCAGTCGCCGGACCAAGATAAGGGGATTTTATTGGGCGATGACAGAACGCGCGCGATAAAAATAACCATCAATGTTTTTATTTAATACCGGGTTGTAACCGTTTCGCAGAGATACGGTTTTGGGTGTGCTGGGCAATCCGATATTCTATTGCAGTGATAAACGCATTGAATGAAAGAGCCTCTCTGGACTAATTATTTAGAGTGATGATGAATGCGGAATCGCTTTTAATCACGAGGTTGCGTAGAGGTTTACCCTGCGTTGAGTTCAGAGTGAAACGTCATTCTTTATCAAGCCGGTGTCGGTAGAAGCGGCGAAAAAAATGATTCAATGCCATTCTTTCTCCATCGACATAGACAATATAACCTTTCCCGCGTTCGCCGACGGTGACTTTTTCAACATTAACATTAGGATAGTGTTTTTTTAGGTTTTTAGACCATAATTGAATACTCATAACTCTATTTTCCTGACGCGCTTTATTCTTGTTTAAGGCATATTGATAGCACCCGTAAAAATAAGTCTCGTGGAAATAAAATATCGTCACTATCTGGGGATGTCTACAAGCGTGCGGGCGGGATAAAGCGAAAAATGTCGGCTGCGCTCAGGCGAGGGGTTTAGAAAAAATTGAATAAAAACAATAAGTTACCTGGTCGATCGCACAAAAAGCAAATGTAGGTAACGTATTGATATTTAAGGTTTTGGTACGTAAGTCATATCGAAGAGAACGCTTGACGGATAAGCGGTTATTCCTTGTGGGGGCGAGAAGATCCCATCTTGGCGCGATTTTCAGGGAGATATTAACGTGTTTTCCAATTAGATAAGTCTTAAAGTTGGTGCTTTTTGGCAAGTGGATAATGCGTGGTTTTGAGCCTAAATTCATCATAATTCTTTATTGATAAATATAAATTATTACCATTTTTAATAAATAGCAACGCCGATCGTGACAGGGTTACCGCTCTGGCCCTGGCGCTACCTCTTTCTCTCTGTGTTTGATCGGGAAGACAATGGGGATATAGGTCTTCATCTCTATTCTATCGCCGCCTTTGGGGTTGATAATTTCAATGAGAAAGCGATCGATCATGCCAACTTTATTTATCGGGAATGATTTGGTGTAGATGCTTTGCGTGAATTTTTGCGCCTCATCGCTTGCGCCATCAAAACTGAACTCTGCAAAAAGTTGCATGTCTTTTTTTCCCTGGGCGTCGGCCAGAGAGGCAAGCACGTTGCCAAGACAGTCTTCCTCAGAAATATAGAGGGTCTTCAAATAGATG
>NZ_JVEL01000381.1:27870-34069 GCF_001076875.1 Serratia sp. 506_PEND | reverse complement strand
GTGAAGGTATGCCCACCCTTGCCGTCGGCGACAAAATAGAGATATGGCGTTTTGGCCGGATTGGCGGCCGCCTGCAACGAGGCCTCACCCGGCATGGCGATCGGCGTTGGCGGCAGGCCGGCGATCACATAGGTGTTGTAAGGCGTCGGCATCTCCAGATCCTTGCGCGTGATGTTGCCATTATAGCTTTCGCCCATGCCGTAGATCACCGTCGGATCGGTCTGCAGACGCATGCCGATGCGCAAGCGGTTGACGAACACCGACGCCACCTTGCTGCGCTCTTCCGGCACGGCGGTCTCTTTCTCGACGATCGAAGCCATGGTCAGCAGCTCTTCCGGCTTTTTGTACGGCAGGCTGGTGTCGCGGCCGGCCCAGGCGGCCTGCAGCGCTTTGTTCATGCGCACGTGCGCGCGTTTGAGCAGCGCGATGTCGCTCATGCCGGCGGTATACTGATAGGTATCCGGGTACAAATGCCCTTCCGGGGTTTCTCCCTCAGGAATGCCGAGCGCAGCGGCGATCTCCGCTTCGCTCTTGCCCGCCAGGGTGTGTTTCAGGTATTTGGACTGTTGCAACACCTGCTGCCAGTCACGCAGGCGTGAGCCTTCGATAAAGCGTGCGGTGAACTGCGCCTCTTTGCCGCTGGCCAACAGTTTCAGCATCTGGCGCACCGTCATGCCCGGCGTGAACCGGTAGGTACCGGCTTTAAATTCCGCCAGCTCCGGCTCCAGCTTCAGCAGCCACTGGAACCAGCGGCCATTGTGCACCAATTTATCGCGCACCAGTAACCCTTCGAGCGCTACCCGGCCAGTGCCGGCCGGCAGTTTGAAGATGGTTTCTTGTTGGATAGCCAGTGGCGTATCGGCAAAGCGTTCGATCTTCTGGTAGCCCCAAAACAACAGCGCCAATACCAGAACAACAATAACAGACAGGACCTTCAGCTTTCTTTTCTTCATCAATTAGCCATGGTTAACAGTGTGGACGCAAAAAATCATACAGCTGACGTGAAGCATAACGCCATGATTGCGCAGCGTTTACCGGCAGCAACGGCATCAGCGCATTGCTCACCAAGACTTCGTCGGCATCGGCCAGCGTCTCCAGCGGTTCACTGACGCAGTGCAGATGGTATTCCGAGCCCGCCAGCAGCGCGATCACTCGCCGCCGCATCAGGCCCGCGACGCCCGCCTGGCTCAGATCCGGGGTGAATACCGCTTTTCCCTTACGCCAGAACAAATTAGCCGCACAGCATTCCACCAGCATACCGGCAGTGTCAAGCACCAGCGCCTCGTCGGCGGCCGTCTGGTCAAGATGCGCGCGGATCAGCACCTGCTCCAGGCGGTTCAAATGCTTCAACCCCGCCAGCAGCGGATTGCGCGCCAGCGCCACCGGGCTGAGCGCAAGCGTAATGCCCTGCTCGCGCCACTGCAAATAGTGCGCAGGGTAGCTGCTGCGGGCCACGATGCGCGTCGGGTTTTCGCACCCGGTCGGGCTGTAACCCCGCCCGCCGCTGCCGCGCGTCAGTATCGCTTTGACCACGCCGAGCGGAATTGATTCGGCCGCCTGCGCCATCTCGCGCTCGAAAGCCGGCCAATCGGTGGCGGGCAGCATCAGCCGCTGCGCCGCTTGCTGCAACCGCTCCAGATGCCAGGGCAGCAGCTCGATTTTACCGTCGATAACCCGGGCAGTCGTAAAACAGCCATCGCCGAACTGCAGGCCGCGATCGCTCGGCGCCAGCGCATCGTGGCGTTGTCCGTTAATCCAGTACATGCTTCCTCCTGTTGCCGGGTAATTTTATTACGCTCGCAGAATAGCAGGCGGCCGTTAATGCAAAAGCGCTCAATATGACCACTTATCATCCAGCTCGGCTGGTGTTATGGTAGCTCATTGGAAAAATTAGGCTATCCGCATGAAATACAAAAAAATATTATCAATAATTATAATTTTATTTACCATTCTGATAACTGCCGGGCTGCTGACCATAAAGCCGCTGCGCGTTGCCTTCCCCTCATTGCTGCCGGGAATAACATGCCCAACAGCAACCCTCTGCACGGATGATGTCGCAAAATTAGTAGATGCTCAAAAGCTTTATCGAACCGGCTATGCGCACGCCAGTAACGCCGTCGGACCATTTATCGGCAGCCCTCGAGTCGTGTTCTGCAGCGCTGCAGCCTGCGCCGAGATGTTCGGCATGGGAAAACGGGCCGCCGCTGCGATTGGTGATCTCGGTCTGATTGTTGCACCACGCGGTTGGACAGCGTTCTACTTAACGCATGAAATGATCCACTATCGGCAGGCAGAATTCTTCGGTAATCTCGCCATGTTGACCAAGCCTTCATGGCTGATTGAGGGCATGGCTTATTCCATGAGTGGCGACCCGCGCTCACTGGGCGCCCCCTTCGAAGAATGGCGTACTCAATTCGAGATGTGGCAGGCTACACTTGGCAATCAATCCGTGTTGCAAGCGGCGAAAAATATAAAATAGCCCCCTGCAGATACCCCTCTCCGTCAAATTGTACGCGTAAAAAAGCCCGGTTAAAAAACCGGGCTTTTCATCAGCGTTCAACAGCGCGAGTTACACTCGGCGGAAGATCAGCGAGCCGTTGGTGCCGCCGAAGCCGAAGGAGTTACACAGGGTGTACTCCATATCGCTGACCTGGCGCGCTTCGTGGGGCACGAAGTCCAGATCGCAACCTTCATCCGGGTTATCCAGGTTGATGGTTGGCGGTACCGCCTGATCGCGCAGCGCCAGCACGGTGAAGATGGACTCGATCGCGCCCGCCGCGCCCAACAGGTGGCCGGTCATCGATTTGGTCGAGCTCACCAGCACGCGCTCTGCATCGGCGCCGAACACGGATTTCACCGCCTGCGCTTCCGCCTGGTCGCCCGCCGGCGTAGAGGTGCCGTGTGCGTTGATGTAACCGATTTGTGACGGGGTCACACCGGCGTCAAGCAGGGCATTTTCCATCGCCAACGCAGCGCCCGCGCCGTTTTCTGGTGGTGACGTCATGTGATAAGCGTCGCTGCTCATCCCAAAGCCAACCACTTCGGCGTAGATTTTCGCGCCGCGTTTTTTCGCATGTTCGTACTCTTCAAGCACCATCATGCCAGCGCCGTCGCCCAGCACGAAGCCGTCGCGGTCTTTATCCCACGGACGGCTCGCCGCCTGCGGATTGTCATTACGGGTGGACAGGGCGCGCGCTGCGCCAAAGCCGCCGACGCCCAATGGGGTGCTGGCTTTCTCTGCCCCACCGGCCAGCATCACGTCCGCATCATTGTAGGCAATGATACGCGCCGCATGGCCGATGTTGTGCACACCTGAAGTACAGGCGGTGGCGATGGAAATGCTTGGGCCACGCATGCCGTACATGATTGTCAGGTGGCCTGCAATCATATTCACGATGGTGGATGGCACGAAGAACGGACTGATTTTCCGTGGGCCACCGTTAACCAGTGAACTGTGGTTTTCTTCGATCAAACCCAGGCCGCCGATGCCGGAACCGATCGCGGCTCCAATGCGGGTGGCGTTAGCCTCGGTGATGTCCAGGCCAGCATCCTGCATGGCTTGCATGCCGGCAGCGATACCGTACTGGATAAAGGCGTCCATCTTGCGCGCATCTTTGCGAGAGATGAAATCCTCAGAATTAAAATTCTTTACCAGGCCAGCAAACTTGGTCGCATAGGCAGTGGTATCGAAATGGTCGATCAGGCTGATGCCACTCTGACCGGCAAGAAGAGCGTTCCACGTGGACTCTACCGTATTGCCGACAGGAGACAACATGCCCAGTCCGGTCACAACTACTCGACGCTTAGACACGTTTGTCCTCCAGGGAGGGAAAAATATGACACTAGGGATAGAAAAAACTTAGGCGGTCGAACGACCGCCTAGATATGTTCTCTTACTGCTGGCTAGCGTTGATGAAATCAATAGCTGCCTGAACAGTAGTGATCTTCTCAGCTTCTTCGTCTGGAATCTCGGTGTCGAATTCTTCTTCCAGTGCCATTACCAGCTCAACGGTGTCAAGAGAATCAGCGCCCAGATCTTCAACGAAAGAAGCGTTGTTCAAAACTTCTTCCTGTTTAACACCCAGTTGCTCAACAATGATTTTCTTAACGCGTTCTTCGATAGTGCTCATACTCTTAAATTTCCTATCAAAACTCGCTTTCGCGATGGTTTTCGTAGTGTATAAAATGCTGAAAAAGATGCAACTAAATCCCGGCTGGTCAAACCACGATTTTACGCTATTTTGCGGTTTTTGCCTCAAATAACGCAAATGGTTTTCACATTTTTTAAATCATGTACATGCCGCCATTGACATGTAACGTTTCACCGGTGATATAGCCGGCCTCATCAGAGGCCAAAAATGCAACAGCGCTGGCGATTTCTTTAGCATCGCCCAGCCGGTTAGCTGGAACTGATGACAAAATGCCTGCGCGTTGATCATCTGTCAACGCCCGTGTCATGTCCGTCTCAATAAAGCCAGGTGCCACGACGTTGACCGTAATGCCACGCGAAGCAACTTCACGTGCCAAAGATTTGCTAAAACCAATCAGACCGGCTTTAGCCGCCGCGTAGTTCGCCTGCCCTGCGTTCCCCATGGTGCCGACAACGGAACCGATGGTGATGATACGGCCAAACCGCTTTTTCATCATAGCGCGCATTACCGCTTTTGACAGGCGGAATACGGAAGTCAGGTTGGTGTCGAGGATATCCTCCCACTCATCATCCTTCATACGCATCAGCAGGTTATCACGCGTGATGCCGGCATTATTCACTAAAATGTCGATTTCGCCAAATTCGGCGCGAATCGATGCCAGCACGCTGTCGATAGATTGCGCATCAACAACGTTCAACATAAACCCTTTGCCGTTTGCGCCCAGGTAGCTGCTGATCGCTTCAGCGCCGCTCTCGCTGGTCGCGGTGCCGATCACTTTGGCGCCGCGTGCCACAAACGTTTCTGCAATGGCTCGGCCAATGCCGCGGCTTGCGCCGGTGACCAGAACGATTTTACCTTCGAAGCTCATCATTTTCCTCTTTATTGTTCAAGCGCCGCCGACAGGCTGGCGGTGTCGTTCACCGCCGCAGCCGTCAGGGTGTCAACAATACGTTTAGTCAGACCGGTCAGCACTTTGCC
Source organism: Serratia sp. 506_PEND (assembly GCF_001076875.1). Lineage (NCBI taxonomy): Bacteria > Pseudomonadati > Pseudomonadota > Gammaproteobacteria > Enterobacterales > Yersiniaceae > Serratia > Serratia sp. 506_PEND. The sequence goes on along the minus strand of NZ_JVEL01000381.1, from coordinate 28,940 downwards.
CGGCCCCACTTCCAGCAGCGACGTCACTCCCTGTGCTGCGATAAATTCTACGCTCTCGGTCCAACGCACCGGGCTGTACAGCTGACGCACCAGCGCGCTGCGGATCGCTTCAGGATCGTTTTCGGTGCGCACGTCGACGTTGTTCACCACCGGCACCTGCGGCGCGTTGAAAGTGATGTCCTGCAGCGCTACGGCCAGCTTGTCGGCGGCCGGCTTCATCAGCGCGCAGTGCGAAGGCACGCTCACCGGCAGCGGCAGCGCACGTTTGGCGCCGGCGGCTTTGCAGGCGGCGCCCGCACGTTCAACCGCTTCTTTGTTGCCGGCGATGACCACCTGGCCCGGCGAGTTGAAGTTGACCGGAGAAACCACCTGCCCCTGTGCGGACTCTTCACACGCCTTGGCGATCGCGTCGTTGTCCAGACCGATGATGGCGTACATCGCGCCGGTGCCTTCCGGCACCGCTTCCTGCATCAGCTTGCCGCGCAGCTCGACCAGACGGATCGCCGCCTTGAAGTCCAGCACGCCGGCGCAGACCAGCGCCGAGTACTCGCCCAGGCTGTGGCCAGCCATCAGCGCAGGCGCTTTACCGCCCTGCTGCTGCCACACGCGGAAAATCGCCACCGAAGCGGCCAACAGAGCCGGTTGGGTCTGCCAGGTTTTGTTCAGTTCTTCCGCCGGACCTTGCTGCACCAGCTGCCACAGGTCGTAACCCAGGGCGGAAGAAGCCTCGCCGAAGGTTTCTTCGACGATCGGGAACTGTGCGGCCAACTCGGCCATCATGCCAACGGTCTGCGACCCCTGGCCCGGGAAAACAAAAGCAAATTGCGTCATTTTTTCTTCCTGTCCAAATCAGAAACGAACCAGCGCCGAGCCCCAGGTAAAGCCGCCGCCGAAGGCTTCCAACAGCACCAGTTGACCACGCTGAATTCGCCCGTCGCGCACGGCTTCGTCCAGTGCGGAAGGCACCGAGGCGGCAGAAGTGTTGCCGTGACGATCGAGCGTCACCACCACTTTGTCCATCCCCATGCCCAGTTTTTTCGCCGTTGCGCTGATGATGCGCAGGTTGGCCT
>NZ_JVEL01000381.1:23510-27770 GCF_001076875.1 Serratia sp. 506_PEND | reverse complement strand
CACCAGCCAATCCAGCTCGCTGCGGTCCATGTTGTTGGCCTGCAACGTCTCGTCGACGATGCGCGCCAATTCGGTGACCGCAACCTTGAAGACTTCGTTGCCCGCCATGGTGACATAGGCCGGCTTGTCTTGATTCTGGCGATCCTTGTACGGCAGCGTCAGCAGGTTGCCGTAGCTGCCGTCGGCATGCAGATGGGTAGACAGAATGCCCGGCTCTTCAGACGCCCCAAGCACCACCGCACCCGCGCCATCGCCAAACAGGATGATGGTGCCGCGATCTTCAGGATCGAGCGTGCGCGACAAGACGTCCGCGCCGATAACCAGCGCATGTTTGACCGCGCCGTTTTTCACGTACTGATCGGCCACGCTGAGCGCATAAGTAAAGCCGGCGCAGGCCGCAGCCAGATCGAACGCCGCGCAGTCTTTGATGCCCAGCATTTGCTGCACCAGGCACGCCGCGCTCGGGAACGCGTGAGTGGTCGTGGTGGTCGCCACGATGATAAGCCCAATGTCTTCTTTAGCCACACCTGCCATTTCCAGCGCGTTCTCAGCGGCCTGGAAGCTCATCGTCGCAACGGTTTCATCCGCAGCGGCGATGCGACGTTCGCGGATACCGGTACGCGTGACGATCCATTCGTCAGAGGTATCCACCATTTTTTCCAAATCAGCATTGGTGCGCACTTGTACGGGCAAATAACTCCCCGTACCGAGAATCTTTGTATACATGTACGATCAGTCACTCTTAGGTAATACAGCCTCAAGGCGCGCAGCAATCCTTTCCGGGACTTGCCGCTGCACCGCCTGCACAGCCTGTTCGATTGCGACTGCAAACGCGTGAGGGTTCGCAGCGCCGTGGCTCTTGACTACGGTGCTGCGCAATCCTAACAGACATGCGCCATTATACTGGTCGGGGTTCAGGTGGCCGAACCGCTTGACCACCCGTTTTTGCAACCAACGGCCCAACAATTTCAACCACCACGCTCGCTTGTTTCCGTCGCCGGACGATTTCAACAGCGATAAGAACACCCTGACCACCCCTTCCATGGTTTTCAGGGTGACGTTGCCCACGAAGCCATCGCAAACCAACACGTCGGTCTTGCCGGTGAGCAGTTCGTTTCCTTCCAGGTAACCAATATAGTTGATTGCCGGAGTATTTTTTAGCACAGTGGCCGCTTCGCGGATATTATCCAGGCCTTTGGTCTCTTCTTCGCCAATATTCAGCAGCGCCACCCGCGGTTGCGCAATGCCGATCACCTCTTCCGCCATCACCGCCCCCATCACGGCAAACTGCACCAGCATGGTGCTGTCGCACTCGACGTTGGCGCCGAGATCCAGCACCACGGTTTTGCTGCGTTGCTGATTCGGGATCGCCGTCATCAGCGCCGGGCGCTCGATGCCTTCCAGCGGCTTGACCAACAGCTTCGCCAATCCCATCAGCGCACCGGTATTGCCGGCGCTGACGCACCCCTGCGCGTTTCCGCTGCTGAGCTGCTCGAGCGCAATGCGCATCGACGTGCCGCGGCTGGCGCGTATCGCTTGTGAAGGTTTGGCGTCGCCGGCGATCACGGACTCGGCGGGCACGACTTGCAGACGCTCCAGAAGAACCGGATCGGCGTGGGCAAGCAAGGGAGAGATGACGTCGGGATTGCCGACCAGCAGGAGATGAAGCTGTAAATTAGAGGCCAGTGCCTGCAACGAAGCAGGCACTGTGACGCAGGGACCGAAGTCCCCGCCCATTGCATCTAACGCCAGGGTTAGACGAGTCAAGGTATCGCTACTTAGCCGATAACCTTGCGACCGCGGTAGAAACCGTCGGCAGTGATGTGGTGACGACGGTGAGTTTCACCGGATACTTTGTCTACAGACAGAGTAGTCGTGGTCAGAGCATCGTGAGAACGACGCATGCCACGCTTGGAACGGGTTGGTTTATTCTGTTGTACGGCCATGGACCTTACTCCTCAATTACTTACGCTTTAAACTGGCTAATACGGCAAACGGATTCGGTTTCTCCGCCTCTGGAGGCAGTTGGCCAAATACCATGTCCGCTTCGGACACTTCACAGTGTTCAGATTCATGTACCGGAACGACAGGCAGTGAAAGAATAATTTCGTCTTCAATCATTGCCAACAGATCGACTTCGCCAAACTCGTCAACTTCGATCGGTTCGTACGCTTCCGGTAATGCCTCAGCCTGCTCATCATTGACGACCGGGCTAAAACAATATGTTGTGTGAACCTGATGTTCGAACGGGACTCCACAGCGTTGGCACATCAACGTTACCGTGACGTCCGCATGCCCTGTTATCACCGCGAGGCGTTGATTGTCGATATTAAACGACAACGACACCTCGACATCACTGTCCACACTGACCACGGAGTCGGCAACACGAGTAACCTGCTCAGGCGCATAGACACCAGCATAGTCCAGGCGTTTCTGAGCGGTACGTACCGCATCAATGGTCAAGGGTAATTTTACCTTTTGCATAGGGCGCGCATATTAACTTTGTAACGACATAGAGTCAAAGAAAAAGGCCGTAAAACGGCTCCTTTCACCAATATTCGCTTCCACAGCGGCCGACAGTTTAAAATGCCGTACCCATTTACGCTACGGTTTGCGAAAAAAATTATGCAGAGATTGCTTTTAGCCTCCACCTCCCCCTATCGAAAAATGCTGCTGGAGAAGCTGCAGCTGCCGTTCGACTGCGCCGCGCCGGAGGTGGATGAAACCCCCTTGCCCGGCGAAAGCGCGGAAGCGCTGGTGCTGCGCCTGGCGGCGGCGAAGGCCCAGGCGTTGGCCCTCGCCTATCCCGAGCATCTGATCATCGGCTCCGATCAGGTCTGCGTGATCGATGGCAACATCACCGGCAAGCCCCATACCGAGGAAAACGCCCGGGCGCAGCTGCGGCAGGCCAGTGGCCAAGCCGTGACTTTCTATACCGGCCTGGCGCTGTACAACGGCCGCAGCAAGCAGCTGCAAGCCTTGTGCGAGCCGTTTCACGTGCATTTTCGCGCGCTGAGCGAAGCGGAGATCGCCGCCTATGTGCGTCTGGAGCGACCGCTGAACTGCGCAGGCAGTTTCAAGAGCGAGGGATTGGGGATCGCGCTGTTCGACAGGCTGGAAGGCCGGGATCCGAACGCCCTGATCGGCCTGCCGTTGATCGCGCTGTTGGAGATGTTGCGGGCTGAAGGCATCAACCCGCTGGGGTGACGCAGATTACTTGGCCGCCTGCCGGCGCAGCACCTGCAGACAGTGGCGCAGCTCTTCGTCCATCGGCGCTTCGATGCGCATCGTTTCGCCNGTGGCCGGATGCTCGAAGCGCAGCGCCGCGGCGTGCAGGAACAGCCGCTTCAGGCCGGTACCCGCCAGTTGGCGATCGAACTCGCGGTCGCCATAGCGGTCGTCAAAGGCGATCGGGTGCCCGGCATGCAGAGTGTGCACGCGGATCTGGTGGGTACGCCCGGTGATTGGGCTAGCCTTCACCAGGGTGGCGAATTCGTAACGCTCCTCCACCTTGAAGCGGGTTTCCGAAGGTTTGCCTTCGCTGTTGACGCGCACGATGCGTTCACCGCTTTGCAGAATATTTTTCAGCAGCGGCGCCTGTACGGCCTTGCAGTGCGATTGCCATTGGCCGCGCACCAGCGCCAGATAATCTTTCTGCATGCCTTTCAGCCGCAGTTGCTCATGCAGCGAACGCAGCGCGGAACGCTTCTTGGCCACCAACAGCACGCCGGAGGTATCGCGATCGAGCCGGTGCACCAGTTCAAGGAAACGAGCCTCCGGGCGCAGCGCGCGCAGCCCTTCGATCACGCCGAAGCTCAGGCCGCTGCCGCCGTGCACTGCGGTGCCGGAAGGCTTGTTGAGGATCAGCAGGTGGTCGTCTTCATACAAAATACAGTCGGCCAGCGCGGCCACCTTATCCAGCTTGGCCGACACTGGCGTCTCTTCGCGCTCGGCCACCCGCACCGGCGGCACGCGCACCACGTCGCCGGCCGCCAATTTGTATTCAACCTTGATGCGCCCTTTATTGACCCGCACCTCGCCTTTACGCACGATGCGATAAATCATGCTCTTCGGCACGCCTTTCAGGCGAGCGAGCAGAAAGTTGTCGATTCTCTGACCGGCTTCGTCGTCGGAAATCGTGATGAATTGTACTGCTGGATTGTTCGTTTTCATGGTGCGGGATTCTAAATAGAGCGCGTGAATAGCGCCACATCTTTTTCTGTGCTTAACTGTCTCTCTGACGGCGGGCGAAACCCCAGC
>NZ_JVEL01000381.1:0-23410 GCF_001076875.1 Serratia sp. 506_PEND | reverse complement strand
GCAGCAAGCCGATTTGAACGTTTGCGATTTCTTCCGCAGTTAAGGAAAAGTCACCTTGCTATAACGGCATCAGCAGTGGAATAATGCAGTCACTTTCCGCGTTGATTCTCGTTAAACAGGGAAAACGGTGGAATTATAAAATTTGTCTGATCGCGCAAAAACGCAGCAATGGCGTAAGACGTAATGCGAAATCAAACAATTAGCGGGCTGCGGGTTGCAGCTTGGCCGGCAAATGGAATCAGATCTGTCGACGTAAATCAGAGGCTATTCCCCTAGTAAAAGTGCTGTCTTTCACAAAGAAAAGCAGGCTTACCGAGATAATGCGCCCCTATGCAGGCGACAACCGTGAGGTTGACGACTTTGCGAGAAGACACGGGGCTTTCGGTTTAACTCCGGCCATGAGGTTATTTTGCCCGCAGCTTTGTCGATAATGTAAAAATAACGAGTAAGTTAAGATGAAAAGAATGTTGATTAACGCAACTCAGCAGGAAGAGTTGCGTGTTGCCCTCGTAGATGGACAGCGGCTGTATGATTTGGATATTGAAAGTCCGGGTCATGAGCAGAAAAAAGCGAATATTTACAAAGGCAAAATCACCCGCATTGAACCAAGTCTTGAAGCAGCGTTCGTGGACTACGGCGCAGAACGACATGGTTTCCTCCCCCTTAAAGAAATCGCCCGCGAATACTTCCCTAGCAATTACTCTTCCCATGGTCGCCCGAACATCAAAGATGTGCTGCGCGAAGGCCAGGAAGTCATCGTTCAGGTAGACAAAGAAGAACGTGGCAACAAAGGCGCCGCCTTGACCACCTTCATCAGTCTGGCGGGCAGTTATCTGGTGCTGATGCCGAACAACCCGCGCGCCGGCGGTATTTCTCGCCGCATCGAGGGCGACGATCGCACCGAGCTGAAAGAAGCGCTCTCTTCGCTGCAACTACCGGACGGCATGGGCCTGATCGTTCGCACCGCGGGCGTAGGCAAATCCGCCGACGCGCTGCAGTGGGATCTCTCCTTCCGCCTGAAGCACTGGGAAGCGATTAAAAAAGCCGCCGAAGGCCGCTCTGCGCCGTTCCTGATCCACCAGGAAAGCAACGTTATCGTGCGCGCCTTCCGCGATTACCTGCGCCCGGACATCGGCGAAATCCTGATCGACAACCCGAAAATTCTCGATCTGGCCAAAGAGCACATCGCTGCGCTGGGCCGCCCGGATTTCAGCAGCAAAATCAAACTGTACAGCGGTGAAATTCCTCTGTTCAGCCACTATCAGATCGAATCGCAGATCGAATCCGCCTTCCAGCGCGAAGTGCGCCTGCCGTCCGGCGGTTCGATCGTCATCGACAGCACCGAAGCGCTGACCGCCATCGACATCAACTCCGCGCGTGCAACCCGCGGCGGCGACATCGAAGAGACGGCGTTCAACACCAACCTGGAAGCGGCGGACGAGATCGCTCGCCAGCTGCGCCTGCGCGACCTCGGCGGCCTGATCGTCATCGACTTCATCGACATGACGCCGGTTCGCCACCAGCGCGAAGTGGAAAACCGCCTGCGTGACGCCGTGCGCCAAGACCGCGCGCGCATCCAAATCGGCCGCATCTCCCGCTTCGGCCTGCTGGAAATGTCGCGTCAGCGCCTCAGCCCGTCGCTTGGCGAGTCCAGCCATCACGTGTGCCCACGCTGTAACGGCACCGGCACCATTCGCGACAACGAATCGCTGGCGCTGTCCATTCTGCGTCTGATCGAAGAAGAAGCGCTGAAGGAAAACACCAAAGAAGTTCACGCTATCGTGCCGGTTCAGGTCGCTTCGTACCTGTTGAACGAAAAGCGCGAATCCGTCAGCGCGATCGAAAAACGTCAGGGTGGCGTGAAAGCCGTCATCGTGCCGAACGATGAAATGCAAACCCCGCACTACTCGGTGCTGCGCGTGCGCAAGGGCGAGGAAACCTCTACCCTCAGCTACCTGCTGCCGAAGCTGCACGAAGAAGACATGGAACGCCCGCTGGAAGATGCGCCGATGGAGCGCAAGCGTCCGGAGCAACCGGCCCTGGCTTCCTTCTCGCTGTCCGCCGATGCGCCGCCGCCGGCTGAAGAACCCGTCGCCGTGGCCAAGCCTGCCGCTGCAGCCGCCAAGGCGAAAGCCGCAGCGCCGGCCGCCGCCAAGCCGGGCTTCCTGGGCCGCCTGTTCGGTGGTCTGAAGAACTTGTTCGCCGGTGAAGAGCAACCTGCCGTCGAAGAAGCCAAACCAGCCGAAGCGCCGAAGGCGGAAAGCAACGGTGAAAACCGTCGTCAGGATCGTCGCGGTCAGCGCCGTCAAGGCACCGGCCGTAAAGAGCGCGGTGAGCGTAGCGACCGTGGCGATCGTCCGGAACGCGGCGAGCGTAAAGAGCGCGGTGAAGGCCGTGACAATCGCGAGCGCGACAACCGTGAACCGCGTGAGAACCGTGAAGGCCGTGAATCGCGTGAGTCCCGCGATGAGCAGCGCCGTAACCGCCGCAACCAGCAGCAGAACGCGCCGGTAGCGGAGGAAACCGCTTCAGAAGAAGGCGCTAAAGCGCCGCGCGAAGATCAGCAGCAACGCCGTGAGCAGCGCGCTGAACGCCAGCGTCGCCGTCAGGAAGAGAAACGTCAGGCTCAGCAGGAAGTGAAAGCGCTGGAAAGCGTTGAAGCGGTCGAGAGCACCGACGAAGAGCAGGAAGAACGCCAGCAGCAGAACATGCAGCGCCGTCAGCGCCGCACGCTGACGCAGAAAGTGCGTATCCTGTCTGCCGAAGAAGAGCTGCAGCGCGCAGCGGAAGAGCTGTTGGCGCCGAAAGCGCCGGTAGCGAAAGCCGAAGACGCGCAGCCGACCACCGACGACAGCGTCAAGCTGCTGCCGGAAACCGTTGCCGCACAGCCGGAAGACGATGCCCAGGGCGAAAGCCGCGGCAACGGCGAAGGCATGCCGCGCCGTTCCCGCCGTTCACCGCGCCACCTGCGCGTCAGCGGCCAGCGCCGCCGCCGTTACCGCGATGAACGTTACCCGCTGCAATCTCCAATGCCGCTGGCGGGCGCATTCGCTTCGCCGGAAATGGCATCGGGCAAAGTCTGGGTAAGCTACCCGGTCGCTCAGGTTGAAGAAGCCGAAGTGCAGACCGAAGCCGTAGAACAGGCTGTGGCACCGGTTGTCGCTGCCGCGGTTGAACAGCACAACGTTGCCGTGGAAGAAACCCAGGTGGCGGCCAGCGTCAACCCGCCTGCGCCAGAGGCCGCCGTTGAAACTGCTGCCGTTACCGTAACGGAAGAAGCTGCAGCCGTAGCGCCTGTCGTGGCTATCCCGGCCGAGGAAATCCCGGCGCCGGTGGAAACCTCCCCGGCAACTGTTGCAGTTGAACAGCCGAAAGCGGAAGAGACTGCCCCTGCAGTGGAAGCCGAGCCGGTAGCTGAAACCGTAGCTGTAGAGCCAGTGGTTGAACCTGCGCTAGCGGAAGACGAGCCTGTGGTCGAAACTGCACCGGTGGTAGAAGCCACGCCAGCGGAAGAAACGCCAATGGTAGAAGCCGCACCTGCGGCGGCAGCCGTGGAAGCCGCTCCGGTGGAAAAAGCCCCTGCGCCAGTGGTTGCTCAGCAGCCGGCGCCGGTGAAAGCCGTGCAGGACGCGCTGTACAAACACATCGCCACTGCGCCGATGACCAAAGCGCCTGCGCCGGCCTATGTGCCGGAAGAACGCAAGCACAGCGACTGGCAGCGCCCTTCCTTCAACTTTGAAGGCAAAGGCTCCGCAGGCGGCCATTCGGCGGTGAGCCAGGCGACCGCGCCGGCCACCAAACCACAGCCGGTTAACGAATAAGTTAATCTGCAACCCTAAAAAAACCCGCCATCGGCGGGTTTTTTCTTGCCTGTAACGTCCTCAGGCGATCTTCTTCAGTTTTTTGATGTCCAGAACATCCAACTTGCCGTCAAGCCGGCTGACGAACTGCTGAAAATGCGCCGTCTCATTATGCTTATCCAGCGCTTCGCTGCTGGCCCAACGCTCAAAGAACACGAAAACGCCCGGTTTTTCCAGATCGCGATGCAAGTCATATTGCAGGTTGCCCAACTCCTGGCGGCTCGGCTCGATAATGTCGTGCACCGCTTCGCTGACGGCGGCTTCAAATCCCGCTTTCGCTTGCAGGGTGGCGATAACGCGTACTTCCATTGCTTTCTCCCTTTCCACTTGATGAAGGTCGACGGTATTGGCGTCGGCATCGTTGAAATCCCTGTTACTATGCGCCCGCCGCGCTATTGATTTCAACTTGTCGCCAACAAACAGATGCATCTGCGGCACTTTCCGCTTATCCTTACACCCCGGCGTGAATAAACCCATTATTCGCTTTTCATTAGACGTATTTGACCGCCGGAGCCTAGCTAGATGACCGCACAACCTCAAGTTCTGAAAATCCGCCGCCCAGACGACTGGCATATCCACCTGCGTGACGATGAAATGCTGAAAACGGTGGTGCCCTATACCAGCCAGGTATTTGGCCGGGCGATCGTGATGCCGAACCTGGTTCCGCCCGTAACGACCGTGGCCGCCGCGCGCGCCTACCGCGATCGCATTCTGGCGGCGGTTCCGCAGGGTCACAATTTCACTCCGCTGATGACCTGCTACCTGACCAACTCCCTGGCGGCCAGTGAACTGGTCAACGGCTTCGAACAAGGGGTGTTTACTGCCGCCAAGCTGTATCCGGCCAACGCCACCACCAACTCCAGCCACGGCGTCAGCGACGTGACCGGTATTTACCCGCTGTTCGAGCAGATGCAAAAAATCGGCATGCCATTGCTGATCCACGGCGAAGTGACCGATCCTGCCATCGATATTTTCGACCGCGAGGCGCGTTTTATCGAGCAGGTGATGGAACCGATTCGCCAACAGTTCCCTGAGCTGAAGATCGTCTTCGAGCACATCACCACCAAAGAAGCGGCGCAATACGTGCAGGCAGGCAATCGTTTCCTCGGCGCCACCATCACGCCACAGCACCTGATGTTCAACCGCAACCACATGCTGGTCGGCGGCATTCGCCCGCACCTGTTCTGCCTGCCGATCCTCAAGCGCAATGTCCACCAGGAAGCGCTGCGTCAGGCGGTCGCCAGCGGCTCGGATCGCTTCTTCCTTGGCACCGACTCCGCGCCGCACCTCAAGCATCGCAAAGAGTCCAGCTGCGGTTGCGCCGGCTGTTTCAACGCGCCGAATGCCATCCCGGCTTACGCAGCGGTCTTCGAACAGCTAGGCGCACTGGAGCACTTCGAAGCCTTCTGCTCGCTCAACGGCCCGCGCTTCTATGGCCTGCCGCTCAACGAAGACTTCATCGAACTGCAGCGCGTGCCAACCACCCAGCCGGAAGAGATTACCCTCGGCAATGAATCCGTGATCCCCTTCCTGGCGGGTGAAACCCTGAACTGGTCGCTGAAAGACTGATATTTTTGCTTCGCCCTCTTGCCCCCGCACTCGGTTAACTGTATAAATAAACAGTAAATCGCTTCGGGGGCAATTATGCGTGTTGAAGTCACTATAGATAAAACCCGGCCGCTGCCGGCGGGCGCCATTGAGGCGCTGACCGGTGAACTGGGCAAGCGGGTCAACCGCCAGTTTCCAGACGCCGTCGTGCACGTACGTTATGCCGGCGCCAACGGGCTCTCCGTGCTGGGGGGCGCCAAAACCGACCGGGATCTGATCGAGGAAATCCTTCAGGAAACCTGGGAAAGCGCAGACGAATGGTTTAGCGCAGAATAACACTGCAATGCTGTTTTTGCCGGGGGTCGCTCTCCGGCTTTTTTGTTTCTGGCGCCCTGCCCATTCATCGCTTACCCTTACTCTGAAACAAAATCTGCCTCAGCGCTGTATTTAACGCAAAGGAGTAAGCATGGCCCCGGACAAGGTGAAATCCGAAGACGCAATGACGTTTGGCGAACTGCTGGCGCTGATTGCCGATCAGAAAAGGCGCTTGAACGTACTGGAAGTGGCTTTCTCTTATCTGGCCTTCAGCCTGGATGACAAAGCCAACCAACGGCTGATCCACAGCCTGAAGCTGGAATCGCACAGCCAGAATCGTGATGCCGAAACGCAAAAGCATTTCGCCCATTTGGCCGAAGAGCTGGAAAAATGTCTGCACGGCGCATCGCCACCTGCCGACGCGGAATAACGCGCTGCGCTTGACTCATCCACTGCTGCACATACAAATTTGTAGAATAATTGTTCAAATAAATATTTATTTTGCAAAATTCGGTGACAACCCCCTCCACCGATGAAAGCGGATGCGTATACTGTAATTGCTCTCATGATGATGAGCCGCATTGATCCTCGTTAGTCACTCACGGTAGTTACTACTCAATAAGGGGTCTTTATGGACAGAAATGATGAAGTAATTCAGACGCACCCGCTTGTCGGTTGGGATATCAGTACTGTCGACGTTTACGACGCCATGATGATACGCCTTCATTACCTGTCTTCACTAGACCAAACGCCCGAAGAAGCCCAAGTAGACCGAACGCTTTGGCTCACTACAGATGTCGCCCGTCAATTAATCAATATCTTAGAGGCCGGCATCGCCAAGATTGAAGCTACGGATTACCAGGATCTTGATCGCAGAAAACATTGATACATCGTCCCCTAACCCCTAAGGCGCCGTGACCGATCCCGGCGCCTTTTCTTCGCCTTTCGCCGTTCAATCAGTGCATTGCGCTCGCCAACCTTTTATCATGGGGCGATAAGAAATCGCTATCAGAGAGGGTGGGCACGTGGAATATGATTTGATTGTGGTGGGCAGCGGTTCAGTCGGCGCGGCGGCAGGGTATTACGCTACCCGGGCCGGCTTGAAAGCGCTGATGATCGACAGCGCCATTCCTCCACACCGCAACGGCAGCCATCACGGCGATACCCGCATCATTCGTCACGCTTACGGCGAAGGTGAAAAGTACGTGCCGCTGGTGCTGCGCGCACAGGCGCTGTGGAATGCGCTGATTCAACAATCCGGTGAAGAACTGTTCCAGTCGTGCGGCGTGCTCAACCTGGGGCCGCAGCACTCCGAATTCATTCGCAATGCTCAGCAGAGCGCGCAAAAGTTTCGCCTTAATGCGCAAACCCTCAGCGCCGAACAGATCGCTCAACGCTGGCCGGAATTCCGCGCGCCGGAAGGTTACGTCGGTGTCTTCGAGCCGGACGCCGGCTTCCTGCGATCCGAACTGGCGGTTGCCAGCCTGATCAAACTGGCGAAAGAGGCCGGCTGCAGCCAGCTGTTCAACTGCCCGGTCAGCGCGGTGAACCCCATTGATGGCGGCGTTGAGGTCGTCACCGACGAAGGGCGTTTCACGGCGCGAAAAGCGGTGGTCACCGCAGGCACCTGGGTGAAGGCGCTGTTGCCGCAGCTGCCGATCGCGCCATTGCGCAAGGTATTCTCCTGGCATCAGGCGGACGGCCGCTACAGCGTGAACAATCGCTTCCCGGCCTTTACCGTCGAAGCGCAGGACGGCACGCACTATTACGGCTTCCCGGCGGATAACGATGGCCTGAAAGTGGGCAAACACGACGGCGGCCAGCCGATGGATGCCCCCGAGCAGCGCAAGCCCTTCGGCAGCTACGCCAGCGACGGCACGGAAGTTTTCTCCTTCCTGCGGCAATTTTTGCCGGGTGTAGGCGTATGTTTACACGGCGAAGCCTGCAGTTATGATATGAGCCCTGACGAAGACTTTATTATCGATACGCTGCCGGATTGCGATCGCCTGATGGTCATCAGCGGATTGAGCGGCCACGGCTTCAAGTTCGCCAGCGCTCTGGGCGAGATCGCCGCGCTGTTCGCGCAGGACAAAGCGCCGCCGGTTGACCTCTCCAGCTTTGGTCTGAAGCGATTTAGCTGAGCGGAGGATTTCGCTGTCCACGTTCCCGTCGAGCCCTGGACAGCGAAATCTGGCGGTTACAATTTATTAACCTGCTAACTCTTTTAAATACCAAGTAAAAATTCTGATAACGGAAATTTCTTGCATTCAGCATTTGAATTTCCGAATTGAACACTTGCAGTGTAAGTCCTATTTTACAGAAGATATGCTCCATCGGCTTTCAACAAGGACGTCACCATGAAACTACTTGTCGTGGACGAATGCTGCTTCACCCGGGTCGGTATAGCCAGCTACTTTGCTGATAGTGGGATTACGACGATCAAGTGCTGCCACAGCATTGAGTACGCTACGCCACTGTTGTCCAGCTTTCAGCCGAGCCACATTCTGGTGAACCTCAGCAACCAATGCCGCTATAACGAAGCGGACGCACAGCTGCTGGCATTTATGGAAGCCAGCCACTCTGCCTTGCTGTTTATCTATCTCGATACGCCTTACCCTTACAGCGAAGCGCCAATGCGCATCGCCGATAATGCCTTTCTGTTCAATAAAAGCATTCTGCCGCTCACCTTACGCACGCTGCGCGAAAATCCGCTGGCGCTGGCCGATGACGGCGAAGAGCGTTCCCTGTTCAGCCCGCAGGAACTGACGGTAATGAAATATTGGATGGCGGAGATGCCCAACTACCGCATCGCGAAAAAGCTGCAGATCAGCTCGCATACGGTGTACGTGCACAAACGTCACATCACGGAGAAGATCAACGCGCGCAACCGGCTGGAGTTCTACTCGCTGTATAACGTGCTGCGCTATTTCTACCCGCCGAGCACGCCAACAAATTCGACGCCGCTGGCGCTGCTGGCGGTATAGCATCAAGCCTGCGATAACGCAGGCTTTTTTATCGCCGCTCTTCCAGCGCACACGCGCGGCGCGCTGTAAAAGACGTCGAGAAAAGGACTATAATCAAGGGTCCTTCTCTTCAGGCGGCTGAAATGTTAAACCGAATACTGGCGGCTATCGTCAACAATGTGCGTGAGCACCTGGTGCTTTACCTTTGTCTGTGGCTGGTGCTGCTGGCGTTGGATGTCTATTTCTTCTTCGTCATGTAATCCATGCCGCCGTTATTTCCCCGATTGAGCTTCAACCGCTTCGGCGATCCCGCCCTGGTGCTGGAATTGCAGCAGATGAGCAGACCGCTGCTGCGCCCCGGACAGCAGTTATTGCAGATGCGCTATGCCCCGATCAACCCTTCCGATCTGATCCCGATCCACGGCCAATACGCGCACCGCATCGCCCTGCCGCAGGTGCCGGGATATGAAGGCGTGGGCGTCATCGTCAATCCGCAGAATGGGCATTCAACGGACCGACGCGCGCTGGCGGTAGCGGGTGACGGCAGTTGGCAAACCTTCGTCACGCTGCCTGAGGCTCGGGTGGTCTGGGTGCCGGATGACATTGACGACGCCTGCGCAGCGCAAATCTATATCAACCCGCTCACCTGCTGGGTGCTGTTGACGCAATGGCTGCCGCTCAACGCCGGCGACGTACTGCTGCTCAACGGCGGCGGCTCCGCTGTCAGCCTGCTGCTGGCGCAGCTGACGGCGCTGCGCGGCATTCGTCTGGCGGTCGTGGTGCGCAACGCCGCTCATCGCCAGGCGTTACTGGCCGCCGGCGCCTGGCGCGTTATCGAAGCGCCACAGTTGGTGGAAATGACGAATTTTGGCGCCCGTGCGGCCATCGACTGCATCGGTGGGGAAGACGGATTGCAGCTGGCGCAGGCGGTCCGCACCGGCGGCGATTTTGTGGCGCTAGGCCTGCTGAGCGGCCGCCAGGTAGACTGGCGGCGCGTGGTGGACGAGTTAAAGCTGCGCGCTTCGCTGTTCCACCTGCGCAAATGGAACGCACAGGCGGCGCCGGCGCAGTGGCAGATGGCGTTTTATCAGCTATTCCAGCTGCTGCGGCGCGGCCAGCTGGCTTTGCGCCCACCCGCCGCGATTTATCCTTTGCATCAGTACGCAGCGGCGCTGCAGCAGGCCACGCAGCCCGGTGTGAAAGGCAAGATCTTCCTCACTCCGGCGCCGCCGGAGGCTGACGCGGCGGGCGGCCGTCCCCCAGGATAACCGCCAGCCGATAGCCGCCCTCAGTGGTCTCCAGCGCGATGCGCGCCACGATCGTCAGCGGCACCGACAGCAACATGCCCACCGGGCCGAGCAGCCAGCCCCAAAAGATCAGCGACAGGAACACCACCAGCGTCGACAGCCCCAGCCCGCGCCCCATCACCCGTGGTTCGAGGATATTACCGATCACCATGTTGACAGCGATAAAGCCGCCCGCCACCACCAGCGCATCGCCCAGCCCGTTGAACAACAGCGCCTGAATCAGCGGCGGAATGGCGGCCAATACCGAGCCAATGTTGGGAATGTAGTTGAGCAGAAACGCCAGCAGCCCCCAGATAAAAGCGAAGCGCACGCCGACCGCCGCCAGGAAGATCCAGACGATCACCCCGGTGGCCAGGCTGATGATGGTTTTAATCACCAGATAGCGCGTCACGCCGTCCAGCGCCCGCCGCACCGCGGCAAGGCCTTCGTTCGGCTTATCCAGCGCCTGCTGCAGCTTATACGGCAGCAGCTGCACTTCAAACAGCATAAACACCACGGTCATCAGCAGCAGGAAGACGTTGGTCATGGCGCCAGACAGGTGGCCCAGCATGCGGGTGACCAGATTCATCGCCGCGCTCGGATCGACATACTGCAGCATCGCTTCGCTGGAGAGGCTGATATTGAAGCGATCGGCGTAATGCTGCAGCTCGCGCAACTTCTCGATCATCATGCCGCGGTACTGCGGCAGCGAGCGGGCGAACTCATTGAGCGAAGCGCCCAGCATGCCGATAAACAGCATCACGACCACGATCACCGCCGTCAGCAGCAGCGTCACCCCGACGATACGCGGCACCCGCTTGCGTTCCAGCATCGCCACCAGCGGGTTCAACACCATGGCGAGAAATACCGCCAGCAAAAACGGCACCACGATGTCAGCGGCGGCTTTCACCCCGGCCAAAATGATCACCAACATCGCCAGCAGGACGGCCAGACGCAGGCTGCTGTCGGTCACGCGGGTTCGGCCCATGACGTTTCCTTGTTATTTCACTGGGTTAACCGGCGGCAGGCGCCGACTCTTGGCGCTAATGGTAGCAAAATCCACCGTCACGCCGCAGAGGATTTCGCCTAACCGTTCGAAAAAATTAATCTTTCCGCCCTGCTCTTTGCCGCAAGAAATAGGCATAACGTTTGCCAACAAATAATTCCACCGAGCAACTCATGGACGATTTACGTAAAATGACAAAAGCTGACATTAATAAATAATAAGCCTAATTTTCAACAACTAGCACAACCGCCCCATGAGGGAAATAATATCATCTTCAACGATTTATCTGATGAAGCCCGAACATCTCAAACAAATTCACTGACTAATATTTCTAAGAAGTAACATAGTTAAATTTATTATTGATTTTATGTTTCCTAAAGTTTAATTATTGCAGCCAGCCAATCGGTAATCGAAGGAAACAGGATGCTCTGGAAAAATACCGCCGATCGTTTCGGCCATGTGTCAGTGTTGATCCACTGGCTGGTGGCGCTGACGGTGTACGGCATGTTCGCACTTGGCCTGTGGATGGTCACGCTGGGCTATTACGACGTCTGGTACCATCAAGCGCCGGAGATCCACAAAAGCATCGGCGCGCTGCTGTTCATCGTGATGGTGATCCGCGTGGTCTGGCGCTTTGTCTCGCCGCCGCCCAAACCTCTGGCCAGCTATGGCCGCCTCACTCGCGTCAGCGCCATCCTCGCGCATCTGGCGCTGTACGCCGTGTTGTTCGGCATTCTGATCAGCGGCTATCTGATCTCCACCGCCGACGGCCAACCGATCAGCGTGTTCGGCTGGTTCGACGTGCCCGCCACCGTGACCGGCATGGCGGAGCAAGCCGACACCGCCGGCGCCATACACCTTTACCTGGCCTGGGCCGTGGTAGTGCTCTCGGTACTGCACGGGCTGGCCGCGCTTAAACATCACTTTATCGATCGTGATGTCACTTTGAAACGGATGCTGGGTAGCAGCGCCGATTAACCTTTGGATTTATGGAGATTGCTATGTTGAAAAAGACCGTATTGGGCCTGACCGCAGGCGCCCTGCTGCTGAGCGCCGGTTCCGCACTGGCGGCGGACTACAAGATCGACAAACAGGGCCAGCACGCCTTTATCGAGTTCCGCATCCAGCACCTGGGCTACAGCTGGCTGTACGGCAGCTTTAAAGACTTCGACGGCGGCTTCACCTTCGACGAAAAAGATCCTTCGAAGGACAAGGTCAACGTGACCATCAATACCGCCAGCGTCGACACCAACCATGCCGAGCGCGACAAGCACCTGCGCAGCGCCGAGTTCCTCAACGCGGAGAAGAACAAACAGGCCAAGTTTGAATCCACCGAAGTGAAGAAAAACGGCGACGGTTATGCGGTGGTCGGCAACCTGACGCTGAACGGCGTGACCAAGCCCGTCACGCTGGACGCCAAACTGATTGGCCAGGGCAACGATCCGTGGGGCGGCTACCGCGCCGGCTTTGAAGCCAACGGCAAGATCAAGCTGAAAGATTTCGGCATTACCACCGATCTGGGCCCGGCGTCGCAAGACGTTGAGCTGATCATCTCCGTAGAAGGCGTGCGCGAGAAATAAAAAAAAGCCCGGCTTGGCGGCCGGGCTTCTCATTTCCTCAGGCTCAGCGGGCTGGGCCTTCTTCTTCCGGTGCCGGAATGTGCATCGTGGTCTGCAACAATCCTTTCGACTTATTGAAGATCTTGACGCCATTTTCGCGGCCGGCACGGCGCGCGCGCTGCTCTTCGCGCGGCAGCTTCAGCTCTTCGCGGCAAATCTCGCTGCAGCATCCTTCAAACTTGGCGGCGCAGCTCGGGCACTGAATGAACAGCAGATGGCAGCCGTCGTTCTTGCAGTTGGTATGGGTATCGCACGGCGCGCCGCACTGGTGGCAGTTGGCGATCACATCGTCAGAGATGCGCTCGCCCATGCGCTCATCGAACACGAAGTTTTTGCCGATAAACTTCAGCGGCAACCCCTGTTCTTTCGCTTTGCGGGTGTACTCGATGATCCCGCCTTCCACGTGGTAGATGTTTTTAAAACCGTTGTGCAGCATATAGGCGCTGGCTTTTTCACAGCGAATGCCGCCGGTGCAGTACATGACGATATTCTTGTCTTTGCTGTCCTGCAGCATCTCCACCGCCATCGGCAGCTGATCGCGGAAGGTATCCGACGGCACCTCGATGGCATTTTCGAAGTGGCCAACTTCGTACTCATAGTGGTTGCGCATATCGACAAATACCGTATTCGGATCGTCGATCATCTGATTAACGCGATCGGCCTGCAGATACTCGCCGACGTTGCTCGGATCGAAGCTCTCGTCATCGATGCCGTCGGCCACGATGCGCTCACGCACCTTGAGGCGCAGCACCCAGAAGGATTTGCCGTCGTCTTCCAGCGCGATATTCAGGCGGACCTGATCCAACGCCGGGTGCGAGGCGAACAGCGCGGCTTTGAACGCGTCGAAGTGATGCTGCGGCACGCTGATCTGCGCGTTGATGCCCTCTTTCGCCACGTAGATGCGGCCGAACACCTTCAGTTTTTCGAACTGAATGTACAGGCTGTCGCGAAACGCCTTGGGATCGTCGATGGAGAAGTATTTGTAAAAAGAAACTGTGGTGCGCGGCTCGGTTTCCGCCAGCATGCGCGCCTTCAGTTCCTCATTAGAAATTCGGTTATGTAACACTGGCATGGTGTACTTTCCTGTCTTTCGGGAGGTGACTGATTACCGCGCGCAGCCAGCAGGCCCGCGCGCGGCGCACATCATACCCGAAAAACCGCCGCCGCGCAGCCCTGGCGCAAGCGCCCCGTTCAGCGTCCGCCGCCTTCGGTAAACGCGGAAGCCACCATACCGAGCGCCATCATCACGCCGGCAAGCGCCAATATCGCGTTCATCTGCAAATGTGCGCCGACGCTGCCGACCGCCGCGCCCAACACCAGCAGCCCCGCACTGATCCATGGTGCCAACATATTTACCCTCTGAATAATTACCGACAATAATATCCCCATTATCTTTGGCAGGAAAGATTGTGGAAAAATTCGGCATTCGATGCATATTTAACGCCCAAAAAGGGATTTTAATGCGTTGTGTTTTCCCGGATCGCCAGAAAAATGCCACAATAGTCGCAAACAAACGGCAGAAACGAACCTTGCCGCCGAGTTCACCCGGCTGCCAGACCGTGCGATGACGCTGTCATTACACTTAAACAACCGTATTCAAACAGAGAACCCATGACTCAAGTTCCTACTTTCAATCGCTCCTTATTGCACCCGCGCTACTGGCTGACCTGGGTCGGCATCGGCTTGCTGTATCTGCTGGTGTTGCTGCCTTACCCCGTCATCTACTGGCTCGGCACCTCGATTGGGCGATTTTCCATGCGCTTTCTCAAGCGGCGCGTCGCTATCGCCCAGCGCAACCTCGAGCTCTGTTTTCCCGACATGCCGCAGGCCGAACGCGATGCGCTGGTGGTAAAGAATTTCGAATCGGTCGGCATGGGGCTGTTTGAAACCGGCATGGCGTGGTTCTGGCCCAACTGGCGCATCGAGCGCTGGTTCAAGGTCAGCGGCCTGGAGCATATCCAAAAAGCGCGCGACAACCAGCAGGGCGTGCTGCTGATTGGCCTGCACTTTTTGACGCTGGAGCTGGGCGCGCGCATCTTCGGCATTCACAACCCGGGCATCGGCGTTTACCGCCCGCACGACAACAAGCTGATGGACTGGCTGCAAACCTGGGGGCGCATGCGTTCCAACAAGTCGATGCTGGATCGCAAGGACGTCAAAGGCATGATCCGCGCCCTGAAACAGGGCGATATCATCTGGTATGCGCCGGATCACGACTACGGCCCGCGCAGCAGCGTTTTCGTGCCGCTGTTCGCAGTGGACAAAGCCGCCACCACCACCGGCAGCTATGTGCTGGTGCGAATGGGTAAACCGGCGATCATTCCGTTCACCCCGCGCCGCCTGCCGGACGGCAAAGGGTATGAGCTGATCATGCAGCCGGCGGTGGAAAACTTCCCGCTGGATAATGAACTCGACGCCGCCGCCTTCATGAACAAAGTGGTGGAAAAAGAGATCCTGATGGCGCCGGATCAATACATGTGGCTGCATCGCCGCTTCAAGACCCGCCCGGAAGGCGAGCCTTCGCTTTACTGATAAAACCAACCCGCCGCCGGCGGGTTTTTTATTGCGCGCCTCTTGAGAATCGCCGGCGAGGGTGGGATGGTAATGCCTTTGCCGCCACCCCCTGGAGCCGCTATGTACATTGTCAGCCTGACCTACCATCGCCCGATCGCCGACGTCGACAGCCACCTTGACGGGCACATCGCCTGGCTTAAGAAATATTTTCAGGACGGCACCTTCGTCGCTTCCGGCCGCAAGAATCCCCGCACCGGCGGCGTGATCCTGGCCAAAGGCATTGAGCGTGCGCAACTGGACGCCATCCTGGCCGAAGATCCGTTCAACGCCGTGGCCCACTACGAGGTCACCGACTTTAGCGCCACCACCACCGCTGCCGGTTTCGAGGCGCTGGCCGGCTTATAAAACGCTATAAATTCCGCGCGCCAAGCGCGGAATAAGGTTTAAACGTTATTTTTAAAACTTTATTTCATTTTTCGCCCAATCTTTGTCCCCTCATTTGCCGTCGCCGCGCTTGCGGCGCATACTTACCAGGCTAACTTTTCACGTTTTGCCCCTTCATCTTTGCCACAGGCAAAACGCGTCACCTTTCGGCAATGGACATTTATGGCTTCGGCAGCAGAACCCGTTAACTGGAAACGCAACCTTTTCGTCGCCTGGCTGGGATGTTTTCTCACCGGCGCCGCCTTCAGCCTGGTGATGCCGTTTCTGCCGCTGTACGTAGAGACGCTGGGCGTAACCGGCCATCAGGCGCTCAACATGTGGTCCGGTCTGCTGTTCAGCATCACCTTCCTGTTTTCCGCTATCGCCGCGCCGTTCTGGGGCGCCCTGGCCGACCGACGCGGCCGCAAACTGATGCTGCTGCGTTCGGCGCTCGGTATGGCGATCGTCATGGCGCTGATGGGCATGGCGCAAACGGTCTGGCAGTTTCTCGCGCTGCGTGCGGTGCTGGGGCTGCTCGGCGGCTTCATTCCCAACGCCAACGCGCTGATCGCCACCCAGGTGCCGCGCAACCGCAGCGGCTGGGCGCTCGGCACCCTGTCTACCGGCGGCGTCGGCGGCGCGCTGGTCGGCCCGCTGATCGGGGGGCTGCTGGCCGATTTATACGGCCTGCGCCCGGTGTTTTACATCACCGCCGCGGTGCTGTTCGTCTGCTTCGTGCTGACGTTGCTGTATGTCAAAGAACAATTCACCCCGGTGCAAAAGCGCGACATGTTGCATGCAAAACAGGTGTTCGCTTCGCTGAAAAACCCGAAGCTGGTGCTCAGCCTGTTCGTCACCACCATGATCATCCAGATCGCCACCGGCTCGATCGCGCCGATCCTGACGCTGTATGTGCGCGATTTGGCCGGCGCCACCCATAACCTGGCGTTTATCAGCGGGCTGATCGCCTCGGTGCCCGGCGTCGCGGCATTGATGAGCGCCCCGCGGCTGGGCAAGCTGGGCGATCGCATCGGCCCGGAACGCATACTGGTATTCATGCTGATCGTCTCGGTGCTATTGCTGATCCCGATGGCGTTCGTGCAAACGCCGTGGCAGCTCGGGGTGCTGCGTTTTCTGCTGGGGGCGGCCGACGGCGCGTTGCTGCCGGCGGTACAGACGTTGTTAATTTATAACTGCACCAATCAGGTGGCCGGCCGTATTTTCAGCTATAACCAGTCGTTCCGTGACGTCGGCAACGTCAGCGGTCCGCTGCTCGGCGCCGCAGTCTCCGCCGGTTACGGTTTTCGCGCGGTCTTCGCCGTCACCGCTTTAGTGGTGCTGTTCAACGCGGGTTATTCCTGGTGGTGTCTGCGGCGGCGGCCGAGCTATTTGCGGGAAGACACACTGCAGGAAGAGCAATAGCTGCATTTATCGCCAGTTGCCTCCGTTGACCAGATCAATGGCGCATTTCCCCCACTTTTAATAATGCCTCCTTCGGGCTGGCGTATTTTCGCCCCACCCAGAACATTCTTATCCCAACGCTTTGTTTATCAACAACTAATTAACTTTCAGCGTATAAAACCCGCTGTCAATCATATTCCTGTCATAACCAACAGAAAAACCAGAAAAGGAGATGCTTGTCGACTTTTCGTCTAAAAAATGGGATACAGGTACTAGACAAAACCAACGACCAGTTATCAAATGGTTAAATAATATCACGCCAGATGTGAAACATCGGCCAAGTGAAGAAAAGGTCAGCACGCTTTCCACGGTTTATCAGCGTTGCAGCCGCGGTGTTTGTCGGGTAATCCGCATTGGGCGGATCGCCTTCATTAAATACACATACATACCACAGTACGGGCTGCAGCCTTGCAGCGCCTTTTATTGGGAAATCGTTATGCAATCCTCTGTCAATAAGTCAGAAAGCCGGACCTTCTTCGGCCATCCCTATCCGCTGGGTTCTCTGTTCTTCACCGAAATGTGGGAGCGTTTCTCGTTCTACGGCATCCGTCCGCTGCTGATCCTGTTTATGGCCGCCACCGTGTACGATGGCGGTCTGGGTCTCGCGCGCGAGAACGCGTCGGCGATCGTCGGCATCTTCGCCGGCAGCATGTACCTGGCGGCACTGCCGGGCGGCTGGCTGGCGGACAACTGGCTCGGCCAACGCAAGGCCGTCTGGTACGGTTCGATCCTGATCGCGCTCGGCCACCTGTCGATCGCCCTGTCCGCGGTGATGGGCACCAACCTGTTCTTCATCGGCCTGATGTTCATCGTGCTCGGTTCCGGCCTGTTCAAAACCTGTATCTCGGTGATGGTCGGTACGCTGTACAAAAAAGGCGATGCGCGTCGTGACGGCGGTTTCTCGCTGTTCTACATGGGCATCAACATCGGCTCGTTCATTGCCCCGCTGATCTCCGGCTGGTTGATCAAGTCACACGGCTGGCACTGGGGCTTCGGCATCGGCGGTATCGGGATGCTGGTGGCGCTGGTGATCTTCCGGGTATTCGCCGTACCGGCGATGAAACGTTATGACCACGAAGTGGGCCTGGACTCCACCTGGAACAGCCCGGTCGCGAAGAAAGAAGGCGTCGGCGTCTGGTTGCTGGCGCTGGCGGCCATCCTGGTGGCGGTCATCGTGCTGATCGCCCAAGGCACCATCGTCATCAATCCGGTCGAGGTGGCCAGCGTGCTGGTATACGTCATCGCCGCGTCGGTCACCCTGTACTTCATCTATCTGTTCGCCTTTGCCGGCCTGAGCCGCAAAGAGCGTGCGCGCCTGCTGGTGTGCTTCATCCTGCTGATCTCCGCTGCGTTCTTCTGGTCGGCGTTTGAACAGAAACCGACCTCGTTCAACCTGTTCGCCAACGATTACACCAATCGCATGATCGGCGGCTTCGAGATCCCGGCGGTGTGGTTCCAGTCGATCAACGCCCTGTTCATCATCCTGCTGGCGCCGGTGTTCAGCTGGGCCTGGCCTGCGCTGGCACGCAATAACGTGCGTCCGAGCAGCATCACCAAGTTCGTGATCGGTATCCTGTGCGCCGCCGGCGGTTTCGGCCTGATGATGTTGGCCGCGCAGAATGTGCTGAGCAACGGCGGCGCCGGCGTATCGCCGATGTGGCTGGTGGGCAGTATCCTGATGCTGACGCTGGGTGAGCTGTGCCTGAGCCCGATCGGGCTGGCCACCATGACGCTGCTGGCGCCGGAGAGAATGCGCGGGCAAATGATGGGGCTGTGGTTCTGCGCCAGCGCGCTGGGCAACCTGGCGGCCGGTCTGATCGGCGGCCACGTCAAGGCCGACCAACTGGATATGCTGCCGAATCTGTTCGCTCGCTGTTCCGTCGCGTTGCTGATCTGCGCCGCCGTGCTTATCGTGCTGATCGTGCCGATTCGCCGCATGCTGGAAAATACCCAGTCCAAGAGCGCGCAAAAACCGGCGACCAACGTCTGACGGATAACCCGTTTTTCTCTCGCAAACCGGCGCTCGATGCGCCGGTTTTTTTATGCTTGCCAGGCCTGATGTTGCAAGACCACCCGGTAGCCGTCAGGATCTTCAAAGGTTTGCCCCGCGCGATCCCAATAGGGATTATAGGCGGCGACCGCCAAAAACCCCGCCGCCCGCATCCGCTCACACGCGGCCCGCCATTCGTTCTCATCCGGCAGATAAAATACCAGCAGATGATCCTGCGTCGGCGCCTGCCCGACCCGCACCCCGCGGTGCTGCGTGAACTCCAGATGGTAGGCATGCTGCGGATGCCCAATCATCATGCCGTCGAACCCCTGATGATCGACAAACTCGCCCAGTTTTTCGAAACCCAGCCCGCGGCAATACAACGCGGCAATTTCCTGCAACCGATCGGTGGGGCGCCCGATGCGCAACACCGCTTTGGCTATCGACATGTACGCCTCCGCCTCATGATAACGTCATACAGCGCCATGCCCGCCAGCATCGCCAGCAGGAACGGCCATACCCGGCCTATCGCCACCCCGGCCAACACCCAGGCCGGGCCGGGGCAAATGCCCGCGATACCCCAGCCGATGCCGAACAGCGCGCTGCCGGCCAGCAAACGGCGATCCACACGCCCGGCGGCCGGGATCTGCAGCGGCTCGCCCAACAGACTCCGCTCGCGTCGCCGCGCCCACAGGAAGGCCGGCGCTGCCACCGCGATCGCCCCTGCCATCACCAACGCCAGCGAGGGATCCCACATGCCGGTAACGTCGAGAAACGCCAACACCTTGGCCGGATTGGCCATGCCGGCGATAATTAACCCCAGACCGAAAATCACGCCGCTCAGCAGCGCCAACAGCGTTTTAAGCATTTTCAACCTCCCAACGTATGGCGCATCAGCCACACGGTCATAAAGCCCAGCAGCATAAACACCGCCGTGGCGGCCAGTGAACGCGGCGCCAACCGCGCGACGCCGCACACGCCGTGCCCGCTGGTGCAACCGCTGCCCAATCGAGTGCCCAAGCCCACCAACAGCCCTGCGGCCGCCAGCCAGCCGTTGCCAACCGAGATCTCACCGGGCGGCAACGCCGCAGCGGCAGCATACAGCCAGGGAGAGAGCAGCAACCCGCCAATAAATGCGGCGCGCCAGCCCCGCTCCCGGCCGCCCGCGCTCAATAAACCGCCGGTAATGCCGCTGATACCGGCGATCCGGCCATTGAACAGCAGCAGCAGCGCTACCGCGCCGCCGATAATGGCCCCGCCCGCCAACGCGGAATACGGCGTGAAGTGCTGCCAGTCAATGGTCATCGCGGTTCTCCGGCTGTGGGCAATACAGTTGATACAGGGTCGTGAGCAGCGCCAGCGCTTTGGCATCGGCCACCGCATAGTAAATCTGCTTGCCGGCTCGCCGGGTGGAGACCAACCCCTCCTCGCGCAGCACGCCAAGCTGTTGGGACAGCGTCGGCTGGCGGATATCCAGCGCCTGCGCCAGCTCGCTCACCGCCATCTCGCCCTGACTGAGCCTGCACAGTAACAGCAGCCGATCTTCGTTGCCCAAGGTACGCAGCATCGCACCGGCCTGCGCCGCCGCCTTGCGCATCGCATCAATATCCATTGCCTCTCCATCAGTTTATAAAATTATATAATATAATTTTATAAACCATTTTGCCGTGCCGCGCCACAGACTGGTGTGAAACAGCGCCGCATGGCATGCTGTCCTCCCCCTTTTGCCGCGCGGAGCCTGCTTACGATGCTGTTGTTTCACGACGTTCTGCCGCCCGATCGGCCTGTACGGCCATTAGCCAGAGATTATCGCCACGGCGACAGCGAGCCGGACCACTACCATAACTGCGCGCAGCTGATTCACAGCCTGAGCGGCGTGGTGCAGGTCACGACCCGGCTCGGCAGTTGGGTGGTGCCGCCCGGCCGCGGCGTCTGGGTGCCGGCGAAAGTGGTGCACAGCCTGCGTATCACCGGCCAGGTGGCGGCCAGGACGTTGTTCGTCGATCCGTTGGCGCGCGCCGATCTGCCGGCCCAATGCCAGGTAGTGCAGGTTTCCCCGCTGCTGCGCGAGTTGATTATCTGTGCGATGGAAATTGCGCCCGGCTATCCAAGCGGCGGGCGCGATGAGCGCGTGATGGAACTGATTCTGGATGAGTTGCGAATGCTGCCGATTCTGCCGCTGCACCTGCCGGAACCTCGCGAAGCCTCGCTGCTCGCCCTGTGCCGCCATATCCAGGCCACGCTGGCGCAACCCTGGACGCTGGAACAGGCTGCCGCTCATCTCAGCGTCAGCGGACGCACTCTGTCGCGGCGCTTCCAGCGAGAAACCGGGCTGCATTTTAGCGATTGGGTGCGACGCGCCCGTTTGCTGGCGGCATTAAACGCGCTGGCGACCGGCCGCTCGGTGTTGGAAGTGGCGCTGGATCTCGGCTATGACAGCCCCAGCGCGTTCAGCGCCATGTTCCGCCGGCTGCTGGGAGTAGCGCCCAGCGACTATTTCAGCCGGACTGCGCCGACGTTGGCGCCAGATAGCGCCCGGCGACGTTGAACAGCGCCTGCAGCGAGGCGCTGGCGGAGTCGGCGTCGATGCCAACGCCGTAAGTCGCCTCACCTTGCGGCAGCGTACAGCGAATATAGGCCACCGCTCGGCTATCGCTCTGATGTCCCAACGTATGCTCGTGATAATCCTCGATCGCCAGCGACAAGCCGAAGCGCTGACGCAGCGCATCCACCGCGCTGGAAAGCAGACCGTTGCCGGCCCCCTGCAGGCGCAGTGGCTCTCCCTCGCAGGCAACTCGCGCGTTGAAGCTGTAGGCCTCTACCCCATGGCTTTCCGTTTGGTAGCTTAACAGCTGCAAACGCGGCTGCTCCACCAGCCCGTAAGTATCGCGGAATAAACGCCACAGCTGCGCGCCGCTCATTTCTTTGCCGCTGCCGTCGGTCGCGCGCTGCACCACTTGGCTGAAATCAATCTGCAAACCGCGCGGCAACGCCAACCCATGATTCTGTTCCAACAACCAGGCGGCGCCGCTTTTGCCGGACTGGCTGTTGACCCGGATCACCGCTTCATAGCTGCAACCGACATCGGCGGGATCGAGCGGCAGGTATGGCACCTGCCAGCGGCCATCTTGCCGCTGCCGTTGCGCGGCGAAACCTTTCTTGATCGCATCCTGATGCGAACCGGAAAAGGCGGTAAACACCAACTCGCCGGCATAAGGATGGCGAGGATGCACCGGCAGCTGATTGCACTGCTCCACCACCTCCACCACCTGCTTCAGGCGGCTGAAGTCCAGACCCGGCGCCACGCCCTGGGTATAGAGATTCAACGCCAGCGTGACCAGATCGACGTTGCCGGTGCGCTCTCCGTTGCCGAACAGGCAGCCTTCGACCCGATCGGCGCCGGCCAGCAAGGCCAGCTCCGCACAGGCCACGCCGGTGCCGCGATCATTATGCGGATGCACGCTGATCGCCACATCGGCGCGACGGCTGAAGTGCCGGCAAAACCATTCGATCTGATCGGCATACACGTTGGGCGTGCTCACTTCCACCGTCGCCGGCAGGTTGATGATCATCGGCCGCTGCGGCCCCGGCTGCCAAACCTCCGCCACCGCTTCGCAGATCTCCAGCGCGAACTCTAACTCAGTAAAACAGAAGGTTTCCGGCGAATACTCGAAGCACCAGGCGGTATCGGGCTGTGCCTCGCACTGCCGGCGGATGCGCCGCGCGCCGTTCACCGCCAGCGCCACGGTGGCGGCCTTATCCTGGCGGAACACGATATCGCGAAACATCGGCGCCGTGGCGTTATACAGATGCACGATAGCCCGCGGCGCCCCCTGCAGCGCTTCGAAGGTGCGATCGATCAGATCGTCGCGCGACTGCGTCAGCACCTGGATCGTGACGTCGTCCGGGATCAGCCGCTCGTCGATCAGCGCGCGCACAAAATCGAAATCCGTTTGCGACGCCGAAGGGAAAGCCACCTCGATCTCCTTGAAACCGCACTGCAACAACAATTGATAGAATTCGCGCTTGCGCGCGTTATCCATCGGCTCCGCCAACGCCTGGTTGCCGTCGCGCAGATCGCTGGAGCACCAGCGCGGCGCCTGCCGCAGCGTACGCGCAGGCCATTGGCGGTCCGGCAACGCCACCGGCGGGAACGGTCGGTATTTGCTTGAAGGGTCGATTAACATGGGCTTCTCCTGACGCCAGAGTGAACGATGCGTCATTATTTCCCGCCATCGCCTCCTCTTCTCCCGCTTTGCGGACAACCATCGTCGCAAAGCGGACAACAAAAAAATTTGCATCCTGCGCCAGTGAGACAACAATTAGTTTTGACGTTTCCCCCACCGCACCGGCAGTGCGCCGGACGCTTTACTCTCATTGTCAACGGAGGCGAACATGAGCCTGTATGCAACCCTGGAAGAAGCC
>NZ_JVEL01000380.1:0-613 GCF_001076875.1 Serratia sp. 506_PEND | reverse complement strand
CCCGGGAGAAGCCATCAAAAGGCACGCCCTGCTGGTATACCGAGCTCAGATAAATCCCCCGCACCGGGAAAACAGCCGTTTCCTCTCCCGCCAGCATGTCCGACAGCGTCGTCTGCACGAACGACTGGAGTCCTGCAAGCTGGCGTATAAACAAAAACGCATCTGACGGAGGCGTTTGCGCCGGGGGAGCCAGCATGGTGGAACTGAGCGCCGCGTTAAGCTTGCTGAGCCAGAGATCCCAGAAGGTCTCCAGCTCGCCGGACCATGCGGTTGTCTCCGCCGGGTCAGGGCTGAAGCTCACGCCCAGCAGAGACTGTCGGGTCTGTGCATCGAGCTGGCGGAAAAAATCCCCCGCGCCATGCAGTGTATCGATATGCGTGAGGACCACGTACACCGGCAGCCGGGTCTGCAGCTCATCGGCAATGTCCATCAGCCGGGTACGCAGCACCTGGGCGCTGGCATGCCTGGCCGAGGTTCCCATCCTCGCAAGCTCACTCAGATCAAGCGTCAGGATGAGACCATTAAGCGGCTGGCGTCGACGGTGCGTTTTCAGCCACGTCAGCAAATGCCGCCACAGGCGGGCATTCTGCTCATTCTGGTCTTCCGTCCCCCG
>NZ_JVEL01000379.1:0-28299 GCF_001076875.1 Serratia sp. 506_PEND | reverse complement strand
GCCAATCAGTTCTAGCAATGCATCTTCCTCAGTACTGCCGGCCACGGTGCTGCCGGCGGTCTACCGCAGCTTTGGCCTGGGGCGGCCGACCGAGCTTGGCATCGGCAACGAGAGCAGCGGCTATCTGCCGCAGCACCGTGAACGCTGGGCCG
The DNA here is from genome assembly GCF_001076875.1 of Serratia sp. 506_PEND. Classification (NCBI taxonomy): domain Bacteria; kingdom Pseudomonadati; phylum Pseudomonadota; class Gammaproteobacteria; order Enterobacterales; family Yersiniaceae; genus Serratia; species Serratia sp. 506_PEND. Next base: position 28,147 of record NZ_JVEL01000379.1, on the reverse strand, counting down.
ATATCGAACGCGCTACCTTCTCCTTCGGCTATGGGCTGCGCGTGACGCCGCTGCAGATGGCGCGCGAATATGCCGCTATCGGTTCCTTCGGCATTTATCGGCCGCTGTCGATCACCAAGGTGACGCCGCCGGTAATGGGGCAACGTATTCTGCCGGCGGATACGGTACGATCCGTGGTGCATATGATGGAGAGCGACGCCTTGCCGGGCGGCAGCGGGGTGAGCGCCGCGGTGCCGGGCTATCGGCTGGCGATCAAAACCGGTACCGCCGAGAAAATGGGCCCCAGCGGCAAATACGACGGCGGCTACATCAACTACACCGCCGGCGTGGCGCCGGCCAGCGATCCGCAGGTGGCGCTGGTGGTGATGGTCAACAACCCGAAAGCCGGCAAGCACTTCGGCGGTTCGGTGGCGGGGCCGGTGTTCGGCAAGATCATGGCCCAGGTGCTGGAGCACATGAATATTCTGCCGGACGCCCAGCCGCTTAACGTGGTGTCGTCGGTCAAGGGGTAAGGGGGATTAGCGCGATTCCAGCAGGCGCTTCAGCGCCTGCAGATCGGCGTTCACCAGCCCGACGTCGCGGACGAACAGCGCGTCGTCCATCTCCGGCTGGCGGAACAGGGTGAAGATCACCTCGGTGCCGCGCCGGTTGGCGAGCGCGCGCAGCGGCACGTAGACCACGCCGCCGTCCGGTAGCGTCACCCAATGATCCAGCACGCCGAAGGCATTCGGCGCGCTGAAGCGAATGCGGATCGGCCCTTGTGGGGTGTTTGCCACCCAATCGTCCCCTTCCCGCCGTAAGCTGTTGGCTAACCCTCTGGCCCACAACGGGAAGTTTTCCGGGCGGCTGAGAAAGGCGTACACCTCGTCACAGGGGCGGTTGATGGCGACATGCAGCGTTTGCGCGCTCAGCATCATGATTTCTCCGGTTGACGGCGATGCTTCAGTGTAGATCCCGCCGCGCTCAGAAGTAGTAACCGATGTTTACGTTGGTGCGAAAATACCATTTATTGCTGCCGGAGGACTGGGTGCCGGTCCAGCCGGTGGCGTTTTCCACGCCGCCCCACGGGTTGGCGTTCTGCGCCCAGGTCAGATCCACCCACAGCATCACCGGCATGGCGAACACCTGCACCCCGAGCGTATTCATTTTGGAGTCGGAACCGCCGTGCTTATCCTTCCAGAGCACGCTGTAGTCGTTGTAGAAGCGCAGCTTTTTCACCGGCCCCCAGGGTACGTCGACGTCGCGCGCCAGGTTGATGGCGGCGGTGGTGGCCTGCGACGGGATCAGATAGGCCGGCGTCAGGCCGTTGCCGCCCATCAGGATCACCGAATTGTTGGCCCCGGCCGGGCCTTTGGCGTCGTAACCGTAGCGGATCAGCTGGCCGGACAGATGCCAGGGATCGTTATTCACCAGCGTATGCAGGCCCGCCGCCCAGAAGCTGCCGTTATCGCCGGTCGCCTGGTTGTAGAGCCGCGAGGCCGCCAGCGAACCGCCGAGCTCATTGTCCCAGCCGCCTTGGTGGAAAGCGCGCGTCAGCCGCAGGTTTATCTGATCGCGTTTTTCGTTGCGCTGCAGGTGCTGTGAAGCATAGTTGGTGTTTTTCAGATCGTCGTAGCTGGCGACGTCGGGGGCGTAACGCACGCCGGTCGGCATCATGCGCGGGTAGTAGGCGGCGTCGAAGGCCCAATCGTCATGCTGATATTGGTATTTGGCGCCGAGTCCGGTGTTGACGCCAAAGCCGAGGTAAAACGGAATGCCGTACGACCAGCCGAACTGCGGGTAGGGCATCAGGCCGAACGGTTTGAACGGCGCGCCCAGTTGCACGGTGGAGCGCTCAGACAGGCGGTAGCCGATATAGGCGCGGTCGATGGCGTATTTGCGCCGATCCTGAAACCAGAATCCGCTATCGAAAAACGCGTCGTTGACCTGGCCGGCGGTATCAATGCGAAAGGCGTCAAAGCGTAAATGCGGAGGATTTCGATAATTGCTGCTGCGCCAGTCTTCATAGCGATAATTGGCGCGCAGCGCGCCGCCGATATCAATATTCTTTTTATTATCCTCGCTTTGCCAATGAATATGCGGAAATGCCGGGCGGCTTTTTTTTACCGGCGCCATGGTGGCAGCGGCGTCGCTGGGCAATGCGACGGCGGTCGCGTAACTCACGGGTGAAACAAGAAAAAAACAAAGCGTGATCTTGCGCATGCCTGGCCCCTGGTGAAAGTAGACGGTTTATTAAGGCGAGCGAATTTCACCTGTGAATAGGGTGATTTTGCTCATCAGTTTTATATTTGAGACGATTTTATATGTGCGTTTCATATATTAAATTCGCCGTCGATTAATATATGAAACTTTGTTTCTTGTTTAATGGAAAAACTATAAATCCGGTATTAAACAAGTCAAGAAATAAAAATGAGCGTTGACGAGAAATTCCGATTATTGGGTCGCCCTGGTTGGCGGTGGGCGACACAAAGCAAGCTGAAATAGTGGTGTCATCAATGCCCGTTAGACTCGCGGCATCCTGGTATCACTGACTAAAAATCATGAACATAAAACTGACACTTGGCCGCCGGGCAAAACCTGCGGCAGCGCTGCCGCACGCATTTGGCATCGGCAAGAGCATGGGCTTATTAGGCGGCGTAATTTGCGTTATTGCGCTATTTTCTCTGCTGCAATTGTTTTCCACCGTATTTATTTCCAATATTCTGCGCGACGCCAAGGTTAACCTGGTGACGGGCGACGGGTTGCATCGCCAGCAGGCGACGATGGATCGCGCCAGACTGTCGCTGCTGACGGCCAGCGACAGCCTGAATCGCGCGGGCATCTATTATCTGCAGGACAAAGTCACCGGCTCCGACGGCAGTTGGCATAGCCTGCTGGATGAATCGTTGGCGGCGTTGGCGGCTTCAAAGCAGGCCTTTGCCCGGTTCGAGCGCTTGAGCGCGGCTGCGCCCGAAGCGACGGGCGCCCTGAAAGACAGTTATCGCCTGTTCTATGACGGCCTGAAGGAACAGGCGCAAGGGTTGCAAAACAGCGCCAGCATCGATGCGTTTTTCGCCGTGCCGATCCAGGCGTTTCAGGCGGATTTCAACGAAAAGTACCTCGCGTATCAGGCGCTGAACGAACAGCGTGGCGATGACGTCAACGTGCGGCAATTGGCGGCGCTGGAGCAGGCCAAGACCTTTGCGCTTGGCGCATTGGCCGCGCTGGCGCTGATCGCCGTGGGGGTGTGGTTCGGCGTCGCCCGCTGGGTGATAGCACCGCTGCAGCGGGCAATTGTCCACCTCAACGTGCTGGCTGCCGGCGATCTTTCGCGGCCGCTGCCGCCTGAGCGGGCGTTGAACCGCGAGATGCGTCAGCTGCAGACCAGCATTGGCCATATGCAAAGCGGCTTGCAGCACCTGGTAAGCGAGGTGCGCGATGCGGCGAGCGGGATCCTGAACGGCGTCGAGCGGCTGGCGGGCGGCAATCGACAGTTGACGGCGCAGTCGGCGAAGCAGGACGGGGAATTGCAGTTGGCGACCGAGCACGTGCAGCAGCTGGCGGCGCGGGTGGAAGAAAACGGCCAATACGCCCAGCAGGCCAGCCAACGAACCGAATTGGCCCGGCAGTGCGCCGGCGCCGGTGAGCAGATGATGCAAACCGTCAACGTTTCGATGCACGGGATCGTCAACCAATCGGCCGAGATGCGCGGCATTGTCGCGCTGATCGACAGCGTGGCGTTCCAGACCCATATTCTGGCGCTGAATGCGGCGATCGAGGCCGCGCATGCCGGCGTTCACGGCCGCGGCTTTGCCATCGTAGCCAAAGAGGTGGGCCTACTGGCGCAAAAAAGCAGCCATTCGACGCGCGATATCCAGCAGTTGATCAACCGTTCGCTGCTGCAAATCGATCAAGGTTCGCAGGCGGTCGAACTTCTGACGGGCAATCTGCGCCAGATTATCGATCTGGTGAACAAATGCAGCGCGCTGATGGGGGAAATATCGTTGGCGTCGTTCAATCAAGGGGAGAGCATTCAGGCCGTGACGGCGCGCATTGCGACGCTGAATCAGGTGGCGCAGCAAACCGGCGACGTGGTGAGCGCGGTGACCGAGGCTTCGCAGTCGCTGCAGGGTGAATCGGAACGCTTGGAAAAAGCGATGGCGCGTTTCAGGCTGCCTGTGCAATAAATAACCCTGGCGCGGGTTAATGAATAATAAAGCTGCGCTTAATGTTATTCATTATTTCCCCGCGCTGAGGGACGTTATTTCGATAAATAAAAACAGGCCGGCGCTTGTGGATTAAAAAAGCGCCGGCCTGCAGAGAATTATTTTAACGGGAGGATTAACGGCTGGTTTGGTGGCCGATAATGCCGCCCAGCGCTGCGCCGCCGAGGGTGCCCAGCGTGCTGCCGTCGGTCAGCACGGCGCCGCCGACCGCGCCGACGCCCGCGCCGATCGCCGTGTTGCGATCGCGATTGGACATATGCCCACATGCGGTAACGGAAAGCGTCGCCATCACCACCACCAACACACCTGCGGCACGTTTAATATTCATAATGAGTTCCTGGTAAATTGGCTGATTAATGGATTAAAAATAATCCGATTAACCCGCCGGTAGAAGTTGGGATGAATGTATTCCTCAGAAAGAAAATCGAACAGGTAAAAATTCTTAATTTTGCGGCGGTGAAAAGCGATTGCTCGCCGAATGTGCGGCTGCCGACAAAACCGCTGGTCTATACTGGGAAGACGCCTCGCGGGGGCGGGGCACACACTCTGGAGGCCGCCATGTCCGATCTCGTTTCCGCATCCGGCAAACCGGTGAAAATCCCCGGCCCGGATCACCCGATCACCTTGACCCGTCATCCGACGCGAGTCGTGGTGCGTGCTGCCGGGAAAATCCTGGCCGACAGTCGCAATGCGCTCATCCTGCAGGAAGCCACCTATCCGCCGGTGTTTTACTTTCCGCGTGAGGACGTGAATATGGCGCTGTTGCAGAAAAACGAGCACGTCAGCTACTGCCCGTATAAGGGCGACTGCAGTTATTTCACCTTCGCGCTGAACGGCGAGCAGGGGGCCAATACGGCCTGGAGCTATGAAATGCCTTACAACGCCGTGGTGGCGATCAAGGATCATCTGGCATTTTATCCCGATAAAGTGACAGAAATCAGTACTGAAGCCTGACCAGCCGCCGCCGTCGGGCGGGGGCAGGTTGACATTCCGCTTATCCCTACTCATTATGTGTATTACTGGAGACTGATACGCTTTCCTTATGTTTTAATCCGACATAAACGAAACTCTGAGCAGGTGCCAAGGTGTCTACCTCTACGCGATTTGCCGTTGCCATCCATATTCTGACCAACATCACGCTGTGTCGTGGCCAGACGGTGCGTTCCGAAGATATCGCGCGCAGCGTCAACACCAACCCGACGGTGGTGCGGCGGATCCTCGGCGCGCTGGCGGAGGCCGGGCTGACCTATTCGCAGATGGGGCAAGGCGGCGGGGCGCTGCTGGCGCGGCCGGCAGAAGCGATCTCGCTGCTGGACGTGTATCGCGCGGTGGAGGATCAACCTTATTTCATGCTGCACCGCGCCCGGCCTAACGATGCGTGTTATATCGGCCACGCTATTACCCCAGTGCTGGAGCAAGAGTTTGCGCGCGTTGGTCACGCGCTGGAAGCCAGCCTGGCGCAAACCAGCATCGCCGAAATGGCCGGGCAGGTCGAGCGGCAAGCCGGCTATCCTTTCGTCCCTTGTTCATCGCAATATCAAGCGGATACGCAATAAAAATCCACGCCAATTCCGTCTTCCCGCAGAGCATTTTTTGCATTGCGTTAATGTAATTGTGTAAGTTACATTAGCTCGCATCAAGTGTGATGTGGCTCACGTTTTAGACTGCCTCCCCACGATAATCGATCGATTGGCCGGAAACCTTTTCTTCCGGCGCAGATTCGCTGTGCTTATAAACCAGGAGAAAACGATGTTAGAAATGATTGAAAGCTTGGCCACCGTGGTGGTCCTGGTGCCGGTAATGGTGGCCGTCTTGCTCGGCGCGATTTACGGTCTGGGTGAAGTGTTCAACGTCTTTTCCGCTATCGGCCGAAAAAATAACGGCTGAATTTGAACGTCAGGGGACGCAACGCCCCCTGACGCAGGGTTACAATACCGTCGCCAGGAAGTTGCGCGTCCTCTCATGTCCCGGCGCATCCAGAACCTGCTGCACGCTGCCCGTTTCAACCACCTTTCCCTGATCCATAAAGACAATCTGGTCGGCCACTTCGCGGGCGAAGCCGATTTCATGCGTGACCACCACCATCGTCATGCCCGAATGCGCCAAGTCTTTCATCACCTGCAGCACTTCGCCAACCAATTCAGGATCGAGGGCGGAAGTCGGTTCATCAAACAGCAACACCTGCGGGTTCATCGCCAGCGCGCGGGCGATGGCGACGCGTTGCTGCTGGCCGCCGGACAGTTCACGCGGCCAGGCGTTGATGCGATGTTCCAACCCGACGCGGGCGAGCAACTGCTTCGCCCGTTCCTGCGCCTCGGCTTTTTTTTCCTTTTTCACCCGCTGCGGCGCGTCGCTGACGTTTTGCAACACGGTGCGGTGCGCAAACAAGTTGAACTGCTGAAATACCATGCTGATGCTTTTACGCTGTTCGGCCACCTCGGCTTCTTTCAGCTCGTACAGATGCCGGCCTTTTTGACGATAGCCGATCAGCTGTTCGCCAACGCGAATGGTGCCGCCGTCCAGCTTTTCCAGGTGGTTGATGCAGCGCAACAGGGTGGATTTGCCGGAGCCGGAAGGGCCGAGGATCACCGTCACTGAACCCGCCGGAATGGTCAGGCTGATGTTTTTCAACACTTCGGTGCCGGAAAAGGATTTCCGCACCCGGTTGATGTGGATGGATGCGCTCATTGTTCACCTCCCTGAGGGGCTTTGCGGTTGAGGAAGAACCCGCCGCTGCGCGTTGCCTGCGTGCCGCGGCCAAAATAGCGCTCCACGTAGTATTGGCCAATCGACAGAATCGAAGTCATGGCCAGATACCACAGGGTGGCGACCAGCAGCAGCGGGATGACCTCGTAGGTGCGTTGGTAAATGATCTGCGCCGAATACAGCACGTCCTGCAGGGCAATCACCGACACCACCGCGGTGGTTTTCAACTGCCCGATCACCTCATTGCCCGCCGGCGGCAGGATGGTGCGCATCGCCTGCGGCAATACCACGCGCCACAGGATTTGCCCACGACGGTAACCTAGCGCTTTGGCGGCTTCCAGCTGGCCGCTGCCGACGCTTTGGATGCCTGCGCGCACGATCTCCGCCGCATAGGCCGACTGATGCATCACCAGCGCGATCACCGCCGCGCTGAAGGTGCTGATAAGGGTATTGGTCGGCGCGCTGGCGACTTCGCCCAGAAACGGGATCCACAAGCTGATGCGCGGATAAAGCGCGGCGATGTTGTACCACAGGAACAGCTGCACCAGCATCGGCACCGCACGGAAGAACCAGGTGTAGAACCAGCTTACCGCAACCAATACCGGATTGGCCGACAGGCGCATCAGCGCCAGCAGCACGCCGCCGGCGAAGCCGAACACCACCGAAATCACCGTCAGCTTCAGCGTCATGAGCACGCCGTTGAGGATGGACGCCTCGGTCAGATTTTCCGCCACCACCGACCATTCAAAGCGCGGGTTGTGCAGCATGGAATTGATGATAACGCCGACGATCAGCAGCACAACCAGGGCGCTGAGCCAGCGCCCGTAATGCCGGTGGCCGACGATGCTCAGTTCCGCGTCGTCGACAGGGTGTTGCCCACTCATTTTGCGATCTCTTCATTGATGCCGGCGGTTTTCACGGCACCAAAACCGATATCCCAGCCGTCGAGGATTTTCTGGTAGCTGCCGTCGGCGATCAGAGAATTCAGCGCCGCCTGCACCGGTTTCACCAGTTCGGAGCCTTTCGGCAGGGCGATGGCCACCGTGGTGCCGTCGATGTTGATATCACCGGCCAGCGTCAGCGGTTTAACGTGGGTGGCCTGGTAGCGCAACCCTTCATACGGGCCGAAAAACATCGGCACGCGGCCGCTGATCACCGCCTGCACCCCGGCCGGGCGATCCGGGAAGATCGGCATGGTGATGGCCGGCTTGCCGGCGGCGACGCATTGATCGCTGGCCTGCTGCAGGCGGGTGATCTGCGAGGTGCCTGCGCCGGCGCCGACGGTCTGGCCGCACAGCTGGGCCAGCTCGGTGTAAGGGCCAAGCGCAGCGTCTTTGCGGGCGATCAAGGCCAGCTTGGAAGCGTTGTAATAGCCGACGAAGTCCACTTGCTGGAAGCGCTTTTTGTTGGCGTCAATGTTGGCCAGCGCGACGTCATAACGGCCGGACTTCAGGCCGGGGATGATGTTGTCGAAACCGCCGGTGTCCTTCCAGTGGATCGCCACGCCCAGGCGATCGGCAATCGCGCTCATCACGTCGATTTCACGCCCGGCCAGCGTTTTGTTGTCCGCCTGGTAAAAGGTGGTCGGCGGGGTGTTCGGGTTGGTGCCGGCAACGATATAGCCGGCCTTTTTGATAGCGTCAGGCAGGCTGTCGTGCAGCGCCGGATCGGCGGCAGCTTTCACCGCCGCCTTGAAGGGAACATCGCCTTCAGCGGCATGAGCTGCGGCCAACGGCGCCAGCGTGGAGGAAGCCAACAGCAGGGACAGTACGGTGCGTTTGAATGTGGTTTTCATCATGATTTCCCTGCGGATTAAGCCGATTTTACGTTAGCGAAGTTGATTGCCGGTTCCGGCAGACCCAGGTTTTCACGCAGGGTTGCATGCTGATACTCTTCACGGAACAGGCCACGGCGGCGCAGCTCCGGGATCACCAGCTCGACGAACAGTTCCAGCTGGTTAGGCAACACCGCCGGCATGATGTTGAAGCCGTCTGCGCCTTGCTGTTCCAGCCACAGCTGGAAGTCGTCGGCGATCTCTTCGGCGGTGCCTACCACCACGCGGTGGCCGCGCGAACCGGCCGCGACGGCCGCCAGCTCGCGCAGCGTCAGGTTTTCCCGCGCGGCCAGATCGGTCAGCAGTTTCACGCGGCTTTGGCCGCCTTCGGTGGCGCCCACGTTCGGCACCGGGCCGTCCAGCGGGTAATCGCTTAAATCGAAACCAAAGCGCGCCGATAACTGCTCAATGCCGTTATCGATATCCACCAGTTGATTCAGCTGATACCAGGTTTCCTGCGCTTCTTCTTTGGTACGGCCGACAATCGGCATCACACCTGGCAGGATCAGCAGGTGGTCCGGGTTGCGGCCGGCGTCGGCCACGTATTTTTTCTGGCTGCGGTAGAAAGCCTGTCCTTCTTCCAGGCTGGCGGCGGCGGTGAACACCACTTCGGCGGTTTCCGCCGCCAGCTGTTGGCCGGCCGGGGAAGAGCCGGCCTCAATGATCACTGGCCGCCCCTGCGGCGAGCGGGAAATGTTCAGCGGGCCCTGCACCGAGAAATGCTTGCCCTTATGGTTGGCGGCGTGGATTTTCTCGTCGATAGCGTATACGCCATTTTGCTTATCGCGCACGATGGCGTCTTTTTCCCAGCCGTCCCACAGTTTGTAGCTGGCCTCGAGGAATTCCCGCGCCACTTCATAGCGTTCGGCGTGCGACGGCAGGTCTTCACGGCTGAAATTGCGCGCCGCATCGCTGGAGAAAGAGGTCACCACGTTCCAGGCGGCGCGGCCGTGGCTGATATGGTCGATGGAGGCCATGGCGCGCGCCAGGTGGAAAGGTTGATCGAAAGTGGTGGAGGCGGTCGCCGCCAGCCCGATATGGCGGGTATTGACCGCCAGCGCCGCGAGCAGCGTCAGCGGCTCCAGGCGTGACATCGTCGAGGGCAGGCGGTGCACGCTGGTCGCCAGCGCGTCGCCGACGAAGAACATATCGAAGGTGCCTTCTTCGGCTTTTTTTGCGATCCAGGTGAACCAGTCGATATCGGTCGGTGAACCGCTGGCGCCTTCTGCGCGCCATCCCCCGATGTGGTGCCCCAGCGCCTGAACGAACAGGCCGAGACGGAGTTGGCGCGATGGTGTTGAAGGTGAAGTACTCATAGTTATTCCTGTTTTATTATTAATTTAACAATGCAATCAGTCGCGGCAGCGCGCCAGGGGACATAAGCGCACAGTCGCGGATAACGCTCTCGCCTTCGAGGCCCGGAAGCAGCTGCAAAATGGCGCGCAGCTTGGCGTCGAGGTCTGTCGGCCGGGCGGCGGTTTGCTTTCTTGTGACTATGTCACTTATTTGCCTTCCGTCCTGTAGCGTCAGGGTCAGGCGATGGAAGCGCATCTCCGGATCGAGCGCGTCCGGCGGGGCCGCGGGATCGGCATGGCGCTCAACTTTCGCCGCCAGGGCGGCGATAGCCGCATCGACCGGCTGTTCGCCGTAATGCGTCAGCGTGACCTCGCCGTGGTATAGCGCATCGGCGATGACGTATTCGAGGCTAAAGCGCGCTTCCACACCGGTGGCCGGTTGGCGAATATAGGGCGCGGTATCTGCGCCGGGTGGAAAACTGACCTCAACCAGGGCGATCTCTGCAAGGGCGTCGCCTTGTTCCAGCAGCCGCGCGCGCAGGGCGAGCGCCGCCTCGGCCGCGCTGTGAGTGCCACCGCAGGTCGGGTAGCGCTTGAACTCCAGCCCCGGCTGCAGGATGCGCCAGGGCGCGCCCCAGCCGGCGGTCAGGCATTCCGGTTTTTGCCGGCCGTCGCCGTGGGAAGCCAGCAGGCTGTCCAGCACGCCCTCCGGTTGGCCGATGAAACCGGCCTGAGCCAGCAGGGCGGCGTTGACCGCGTTGCGTGCCGCCAGGCCGGCGTGCAGCGGTTTGGCCGCCGAACCGAACTGGCTGCGCAGGCCCGCCGCCTGCGTGGCCGCCAGGCCGAGAGCAATCTGCGTTTGCCGCTGGTCAAGCTGCAGATAACGCGCCACGGCGGCGCAGGCGGCGACCGCGCCCAGGGTGGCGGTGCTGTGAAAACCCAGCACGTAATGTTGCGTGCCAGCGGCCAATCCCAGCCGGCCAGCGGCCTCTACGCCGATGACATAGGCGGTTAACAGTTCGGTGACATTGTCACTTTCACCGTTCAGCGCCAGCAGGGCGGAGAGCACTACGGTGCTCGGATGGCCACGCAGCGCAGGATGGTAATCATCGAAGTCCAACGAGTGGCTGACATAGCCATAGCGCAGTGCGCGGTTCTCACTGCCGTTCGGCGGAAACGTCGTGCCGATCGCTGCCAGACCGGCATCGCTCAACGCCCCGCGGGCAATCGGCAATGCGCAGGCGAAGTAATCTTTCACGCCGCGGCGAGCGGCTGACAGGGCGGTTTGATCCGGCTGGCTGTTCAATATCAGATGAGCGAATTGGGCGGTTATCGATAATGACAAGGCGTTAACACCTGAATTTATAGATGGTTATGCACGAGTGCGGGGTGAAAGGTATTGTGTGGCGGTTTTCTTTGTCCCGAAAGAACGAACGGCGCTTCCATATCGCTGAATGGAATATCACGACGGCACTGCGCCGCCGTCAGGGCTGCTGGCAGGCGCAGCAGGCTGCGCTTTAGCTATTTTTGTGCAAAGCAAAGCTGAATTTGTTCTAACTCGGTAGAGGACTTAGGCCGAGAAAAGGCGAACGCTCATGATGTCGATAAATGCCCTGAGACGCGGTGTAAGATGTTTGCTTGAAGGCCAGAGAATTTTGAGACTGCCACTGTGTCGGCATTGGTCGCCAAGCACGGTTTGGAGCCGCTGCTGCTCCAGCGCCTCCCGTACCGCGAAATCGGGCAGGCAGGCGATGCCCAGGCCCTGTTCCGCCAGGTAAATCAGCGTGTCGACGGTATTGCATACCGTGCGCTTGCCCAGGCCTTCGTCGAGCAGTTTATCTCCGCCCGCCACCGGCCAGGTCTCGACTTTGCCGGTGGTGGGGAATCTGTATAACAGGCAGGCGTGATCGCGCAGTTCTGCCGGCTGGCGGGGTATTCCCGCCCGGCGCAGATAGTCCGGCGCCGCCACCAGCTGTAGGTGAAACGTGCCCAGTTGGCGGCTCATTAAGCGAGAGTCCTCGGTATCGCCCACGCGGATCACCGCATCGAACCCTTCTTCGATCACCGCGACTCGACGGTCGGAAAAATCGGTTTCCAGCTCAATCTCCGGGTAACGCCGAACAAATTCCGCCAGCACCGGATTAAGCAGGCCGCCCACCAGCGGCAAACTGACACGCAGCTTGCCGCGCGGCGCGCTGTGCGTATCGCTGATTTCCCGTTCCGCCGCCGCCAATTCCCCGAGAATGCGCTGGCAGCGGTGCAGAAACAGCCGGCCTTCGGCGGTCAGCGTCATGCTGCGCGTGCTGCGGTGAAACAGGCGCGTGCCCAGCCGGTTTTCCAGGCGAGCGATGCTTTTCCCCACCGCGGAAGCGGAAATGCCGAGCACGCGCCCGGCCTCAACGAAACTCAGCGTCTCCGCGGTCTGCACAAAGACGCTCACCCCAGACAGATTATCCATTGTTTGCCCCATTGCGGACGTGAGTGTCCGCTATGAAAGGAAATCTAGCCTGTTTTTTCGTTAATCGCCACGCTCTATGCTCGGTGGCGACAGCATGGGCTGACTATCTGAGGTAATAAAGATGAATGAATACGGATCCACCGGCAACGCGATTGACGGCGCGATAGAGCAAGCCTTGCGCGAAAAACGATTGGTTGGCGCGGTCGTTTTGGTGGCGCAGGGCGGTGAGATCGTTTATCGCCGCGCGGCGGGCATGGCGGATCGCGAAGCGGGCAAGCCGATGGCGCTCAATACGCTGTTTCGTCTGGCCTCGGTGTCCAAACCGATCGTGTCCACGGCGGCGCTGGCGTTGATGGCGCAAGGCGCCATGCGGTTAGACGATCCGATCACGCGTTGGCTGCCGAATTTTCGCCCGCGGCTGGCGGACGGCACCCAACCGTTGCTGACGCTATGGCATTTGATGACCCACACCGCCGGATTAAGCTACCGTTTTTTCCAGCCGGAAGGGGGATTCTATGCCCGGCTCGGCGTCTCCGACGGCATGGATGACGCGTCTGTCAGCCTGCAGGAAAACGTGCGGCGCATTGCCTGCGCCCCTTTGCTGGCTCCGCCCGGCGCGGCGTGGCGCTATTCTATCGCCACCGATGTGCTGGGCGCGGTTATTGAACAGGCGAGCGGCCTGCCGCTGGCGCAGGCGGTCAACAAATGGGTGACCGGGCCGTTGGCGATGACGGATACCGATTTCCTGGCGGTGGACGCCGCGCGCCTGGCGGCCGCTTACGCCGATCATCCCGGTGAGCCACGCCGCCTGCGCCAACCGGATCGTTTACCGTTCATCGATGGCAGCGCCGGTTTTCTTCTGTCACCGGCGCGTGCGCTGGATCCGCAGGCGTACGCCTCCGGCGGCGCCGGCATGGTCGGTTCGGCGGAGGATTTCCTGCGCCTGCTGGAAGCGTTGCGCCAGGGAGGAGAGCCAGTGCTGCCAACCGAGTGGGTGACGGCGTTCACCAGCAACCAAATCGGCGATTTGCCGATGCCGTTTTGGCCGGGGCGCGGGTTTGGCCTGGGCATCACCGTGCTGAAAGATCCCGTCGCCGCGCGCACGCCGGAGTCCGTTGGCAGCTGGCGGATGGGCGGCACCTATGGCCACTCGTGGTTCGTCGATCCTGTCCGGCAGCTCAGCGTGGTGGTGTTTACCAACACGGCGCTGGAGGGGATGTCCGGTGCTTTTGTCGGCGAGATTTGTCAGGCGGTCTATGCCGCGACGGGAGCGATGCAATGCGCCTGATGCCGCCGATTTTCTTCCTCGCGCTGGGGCTGTTCGGCGTTTACTGCATCGAGTTCGGCGTGGTGGGCATTTTGCCGCTGATCATTGCACGGTATGGCATCTCCACGGCGCAGGCCGGCTGGCTGGTCGGGATCTTCGCCCTGACCATTGCGCTGCTCGGGCCGCTGTTGGTGCTGTTGGCGTCGCAATTCAATCGCAAACGCATGTTGTTGATCGCGTTGACCGTGTTTGCGGCGGCCAGCGCGCTGTCCGCACAGGTGGACAGCTTCGCCATGCTCATGCTGCTGCGCATTGTGCCGGCGTTGTTTCATCCGATCTATTTTTCACTGGCCATGGTGGCGGCCGCGGCGCTTTATCCGCCGCATCAAGCTCCCAAAGCAACCGCCTATGCGTTCATCGGCACCAGCATGGGCATGGTGCTGGGGATACCGCTGACGCAATGGATCGCCGGACAGTTCAGCTATGAAGCGTCATTCAGGTTCTGTGCCTGGGTGAACCTTCTGGCGGCGCTGGGATTGCTGTGGCGTTTGCCTGATGCGGCCGTACAGCGTCTCAGCTATGGCAAACAGTTGGCAATCCTGCGCAGCGGTACGCTGTGGCTGAATATCACTACCTGCGTGCTGATCTTTGCCGCCATGTTTGCCGTCTATGCTTACGCGGCCGAGTACCTCAGCCGCGAAATCGGTCTCAGCCGCGGCGTCATCGGCTTTCTTCTGGTGGCGTTCGGTGTGGGCGGTGTCGTGGGCAACCTGTTGGCCGGCAGATGGCTGAGCCGCCATCGTGCGGTGACGGTGCTGCTGCATCCGCTAGCCTTGATTGCGGCTTATGCGCTGCTGTATCGCTATGGCAGCGTGAATATTGGCTCGATGACGGCGCTTTGCCTGTATTGGGGAGCGGCGCACACCAGCGGTTTGATTGTCACGCAGATTTGGCTGACCGCCGAAGCCCCGCAGCGCCGGCGTTCGCCACCGGGCTGTATATCGCCTTTATCAATCTGGGCGTGGCGGTGGGGGCGCTGGCGGGCGGCGGGTTTATCACCGCGTCGGGGCTACAGGGCAGCCTGCTGTGCGGAGCCTTGTTCGCCGCGCTGGCGGTGATTACGATCGCCGCCAGGCTGCGGTTGCAGCGGCAGGCTACCGTTGCGTTGCGTCGATCATCGCCATCACCTGCCGGAACATCGTGCTTTCCGCATCCGCCAGCTCGTTGACCAGCGTAAAGTGATTGCAGTGGCGGTCGGCCAGCAGCTGGACGTCGAGGCCATGCGCCAGGCAGGCGTCATAATAGGCCTGCGTCTGGTTTTTGAAACCTTGGGTTTCCCGCTGGCCGACGTCGAGCAGGATCTGCGGCGCATGGTCTTTCTCCGGCAGCAGAAACAGCGGGCTGAGGGTTTGCGCCTGTTCGGGCGTCAGATGCAGCCAGTCGTTGATGTAGATATCGCACAGCGGGCGCAAATCGTAGAGGCCGCTCAGCGCCAGCGCGCCTTTGATCGCGTCGGGCGGCAGGCGATAGCGTTGCTGCCAGCCGTCGGCGATCAGCATGCCGCACAGGTGACCGCCGGCCGAACTGCCGCTGACGAAAATGCGCGCCGGATCGATGCCGAAGGGTGCCCCGTGATGATAGAGCCAGGCGACGGCGCTGCGCACCTCGTGCACGATTTCCGCGAGCGTCGCTTCCGGCGCCAGCGTGTATTCCAGCGTGGCGACCGCCACGCCGCGGCGAGCAAACGCGGCGGCCATCGAACAGGCTTCCTCTTTGCGCTGTGAATGCCAATAGCCGCCATGAATAAAGATCAGCAGCGGGGCGGGTTGTGCGCTGGCCGGGAACAGATCGAGGCGCTCAGCGGCGCTCATGCCGTAGCGCAGGTCGTAAATGCCGGGCGTCTGCGCCTTGGCTCGCTGGGCCAGCGCGGCGTATTCCGCCATGCAGGCGTCAAAATCCTCCACCGAAGCGCGGGCGTTGTATTGCACGGCACGTGCGCTCAGGTCTTCAAACGTCAGATCGATGTTCATGCCTTTCTCCGGATTGTTATGTGTTATGCCTTCATCATCGTCCCGCAGGCGAAAAGATGTTTGATCGCCGGTGCGCACAATTGCGACTTCTCCATTGCTGTTATCTGCTGTATATTGCTGTTTTATGCTTTTTACTGCGGAATAAGCCCATGCACAAAGCGGCAAGGCAGCGCCATTTACTGGATTTGCTCAGCGAACGCGGACAGGCGGCGGTGGCGGAACTGGCCACCGCCATCGGCGTGTCGGTCGATACCGTGCGCCGCGATCTGGCCGATCTCGAGCGGCAAGGATTGGCGCAGAAACATCACGGCGGCGCGATCGCGCTCGAACCTTCCGGCATGCCACGTCAGGCGCGCGCGGCGCTGTTGCCGCAGATCAAACAGCGGCTCGGTCGCGCGGTGGCTGCGCAGATCCCGCCCGGCAGCACCCTGATGCTGGATGCGGGCAGTACGCTGTTGGCGGTGGCGCAGGCGTTGCGCGGCCCGGCGACGGTGATCACCGCTTCGCTGGATATCGCGCAGTGCCTGAGCGACAGGCCGGAGATCAACCTGATCCTGCTTGGCGGCCAGTGGGATGCGCGCCAGCGGCTGTTCGCCGGCAGCGCCACGCTGGCGTTGCTGGCGCGCTACCGCGCGGATATCGCCTTGCTGGGCGCCTGCGCGGTGCATCCTCAGCTGGGACTGAGCGCCGGCGAAGAGGCCGATGCAGAGGTCAAGCGCGCCATGCTGGCTAACAGCGGCGAGCGCTGGCTGGTGGCCGACCATATGAAGCTGGATCGCTGCGAACCGCATCACGTGGCGGATCTGGCGCAGATCCAACGCCTGTTTACCGATCGCCCGTGGGACAACCTGGACGAACAGTCATTGATTGAACTTTGTGTCGTCGCCGACGACCGCTAGAGGAGAACACTGATGAACGATACCGCTCGACCGTTGCAGGTGGCGCTGATTGGCTACGGCTTTGTCGGCAAGGCGTTTCACGCGCCGCTGATTAACGCGGTGCCGGGGTTGGAACTGAGCGTGGTGGCTTCGCGCGATGCCGCCAAGGTGCATGCCGATCTGCCGCACGCGCAGGTGATCGCCGATCCGCTGGAGGCCATCCGCCGGCCGGAGGTGGATTTGGTGGTGATCGCATCGCCGAACGCCACCCATGCGCCGCTGGCGCTGGCCGCGCTGGAGGCGGGCAAGCACGTGGTGGTGGATAAGCCGTTTACGCTGGATTTGGCGCAGGCGCGCGCGCTGATTGCGGCGGCGGAGAAGCACGACCGCCTGCTGTCGGTGTTCCAGAACCGTCGCTGGGACAGCGATTTCCTGGGCGTGAAGCAGGTGATCGAACAGGGGCTGATTGGCAAGGTGACGCACTTTGAGTCGCACATCGATCGTTACCGCCCAGAAGTGCGGGTGCGCTGGCGTGAACAAAACCTCCCTGGCAGCGGGCTGTGGTTCGATCTGGGGCCGCACATGGTCGATCAGGCGCTGCAGCTGTTCGGCTTGCCGCACAGCGTGCAGGCCAACATCGCCACGCTGCGCCCCAACGCGCAGATTAACGACTGGGCTCACGTGGTGCTCAACTACCCGACGCACCGCGTGATCCTGCATGGCAGCATGCTGGTGGCGGGGGGCGTCTCACGCTTTACCGTGCATGGCGAGAAAGGCAGCGTGGTCAAAGCGCGCGCCGACGGGCAGGAGAGCCAACTGCTGGCCGGCGTGACGCCGGGATCGGCGGAGTGGGGCAAAGACGACGATGCGATGAGCCTGTTTATCGGCACGGAGCCGATGCGCACGCTGCCGACACCGGATGGCGATCAGCGCCAGTATTACTTCCAGGTGCGCGATGCGTTGCGCGGCGCAGGCGCCAACCCGGTCACCGCTGCGCAGGCGTTGGCGGTGATGGCGGTGCTGGAAGCGGCCACCCTGGCGGCGGAAACCGGCGTCACCCAAACTCTGCCGCTCACCGAGGCGGAAATCGCCGCCTGGTGACGGTTCGCGTCAGATAAGGCGTCAGGCGCATGGATACAGTGCATGCCATGCGTCTTCCGCCATCCTGACCCCTGACATAGGCTTACCCGCAGTCTATGTCAGGAGTGTTCATCATGTTATCCCATCCTTCGCCGCAAGGCGTTCGCGGCATACTGGCCGCTCTTTCTCTGAGCATGCTGCTGTCATCGCTTGGCATCAGCATTGCCAACGTCGGGCTGCCGGCGCTCGCCACCGCGTTCCATGCCTCGTTCCAGGCGGTGCAGTGGGTGTTGCTCTGCTATTTGCTGGCCGTCACCACTTGCATCATCGGCATCGGCCGTTTGGGCGACAGCCTCAATCGCCGCCGCCTGCTGCTGGCGGGCATCGCGCTGTTTACCGCCGCTTCGCTGGTTTGCACGCTGGCTCCGCAACTGTGGCTGTTGCTGGCGGCGCGCCTGACGCAGGGTCTGGGGGGCGCAGTCATGATGTCGATCGCCATGGCGCTGGCGGGCGAGGCGCTGGGGACGGAAAAAATCGGCCGCGCGATGGGGCTGCTCGGCACGATGTCGGCCGTGGGCACCGCGCTGGGGCCGTCGTTGGGCGGCGCGCTGATCGCCGGTTTCGGCTGGCGGGCGATGTTCCTGATCAACCTGCCGCTGGGCCTGCTGGCGCTGTGGCTCGCCTGGCGATACTTGCCGAATGGGCCGCGCGCGGCAGCGCGCGCGGAACCGTTCGATCGCGCCGGCACGTTGCTGCTGGGCGTCGCATTGCTCTGCTATTCGCTGGCGATGACCCTCGGGCGCGGCGACTTCGGCGCACTCAATCTGGCGTTGATGCTGGGGGCGCTGTTGGCGGGGGCGCTGTTTATCCGCGTGGAGCGCGGCGCCGCATCGCCGCTGCTTGCGCTGTCGATGTTCCGTCATCCGGCCCTGACGGCGGGGCTGGCGGCCAGCGCGCTGGTGATGACGGTCATGACCGCCACGCTGGTGGTTGGGCCGTTCTATCTGTCACGCGCGCTGGAGTTAAGCGCCGCGCAGGTGGGGCTGGTGATGTCGGCGGGACCGGCGGTGGCGATCCTGACCGGCATACCGGCCGGCTATCTGGTGGATCGTTTTGGATCGCAGCGCATTGCCCTGCTCGGGCTGATGGCGGTGGCCGCCGGCGCGGCGCTGCTGTCGCTGCTTAACCGTTGGGGCGTGCTCGGCTATATCGTCCCCATCGCGCTGCTGACCGCCGGCTATGCGCTGTTTCAGGTGGCCAACAACACCATGCTGATGAAAGATCTGTTTCCTGAACGGCGCGGGCTGATCGCCGGCATGGTGAACCTGTCGCGCAATCTCGGGGCGATCACCGGCGCGTCGGCGATGGGGGCGCTGTTTTATCTGGCTTCGCAGCAGGTCGCGGGCACTGCGGCCGCCGCGGCTTACGGCATGCGGGTGACCTACGGCGTGGCGGCGTTGTTAGCATTGGCGGCGTTGCTCATCGCCTTCGGCGGCCGCCGCCTGATGCTGCGTTACGGCGCGCGCTGAACCGCGTAGCGTTCTTGTACGAAACCGTTGTCCGATGAGGTGACGGCAAGCAGGCGCAGGCGCTGCTCCGGGCCGTCGGCGCCGAATAAGGGGATACCGCCGCCCAGCAGCAGCGGCACGCGCGTAATCGTCAGTTCGTCGATTAAGCCGGCCTGCAGGAAGCGCTGCACGGTCTGGCCGCCGTCGATATACAGGTGACGGCAGCCGGCCTCGGCCAACCGCGCCACGATGCTGGCCGGTTCGCCGCTCATCCAGCGGACAGGTTCTGCGCCGTGCGGTGCGGGCTGCGTCGACAGCACCACCACCGGCAGTGCGCCATAGGGCCACTCGGGAAAGGCGCGGACTTTTTCATAGGTATGGCGACCCATCACCAGCGCGTCGATGTCGGCGACAAACGCTTCAAAACTCAACCCATTGAGCAGCGAAACCGCGTATTCGGGCCGCAGCAGCCAGTCAATGTCGCCATCCGGGCCGGCAATGAATCCGTCTACGCTGGTGGCGATGTAAACCGAGCATTTCATCAGGCGAGATCTCCCCGATAAACCACATGCACCTTGTTGCCGTCGGGATCGCGCAGGTAAGCGCCGAAATAGCCTTTGCCGTAGTGCGCGCGCTCGCCGGGTTCGCCTTCACTGCTGCCGCCCGCCAGCAGACCGGCGGCGTAGGCGCGTTTAACCGCCAGCTCGTCGGCGGCGAGAAAGGCCAGCATGCTGCCGTTGCCGGCGCTGGCGGGCTGTCTGTCGAAGGGTTGGTAGGCGTAAAAACGCGGCAGCGTTTGGCCTGGCATCACCCAGCAGCGGGCGGCGGGGCCGCCGTCCGGCGTCACTTCCCGCCGTTGTAAACCCAATGGCAACAGAATGGCGTCGTAGAACGCGGCGGCGGCATCCAGATCGCTGACGCCGACGGTAATATGGCTGAACATGGCGCGTTTCCTTTCCCAAGAGAGAATAATGAACGCCTAAAACAGTAGCAGCGATATCGCAGGATGGACAGACCGCCGTGGAGGATTCGGATTAGGGACGCGCGCAGGGGGAAGCGCGCTTCACGGTTTGCGGGGCAGGCCGCCGTTCAATTGCTCTCGACTCGCGGATTGGCGTGGGTCGGCTGGCTGGGATAATCCACCTGATGCTTGTGCAGATAATCGCGGATCAGCTGACGCACCACCTGGGAAGGGGTGACGTCCTGCTGCAGGCACAGCTCTTCCAGGGCTTTCTTCTTGTCCGGGTCAATCAGCACCGTTAGCCGCGCCGTTTTCTTTTCCATCAGGATCCTCCAGAGAATGATGACTGAATGATAATACCATGTGGACGAAGCGGCCAGCCAGACCGCGTCGCCGCTCGTTCTTAGCGGAAATGCAGCCGTTCTATCTTGCGTGACAGGTAGCCGAGTTCGCAGTTGAACAGCTCGCCGCTGCCGGCGGCCAGCGTGCGAAGCGTGCTGAGCGGCAACGTCACCTGGGCCGGCGTGGCGTAAATGATCACGTTGCCGCTGGGGGCGACGCAAAACAATACGGTGCCGAATATCCGGTGCAGGCTGTGGTACAGCAGGCTGTTCTCATCGGGCAGATCGTGGTAATTGAGCACCAGCCAGCCCCCGTCGTTCAGCCGCGCGGCGCAGTTTTCCAGGAATGTCTGGGTGCCTTGCTGCGGATCCATGGCGAACGCCGAATAGAGATCGGAGAAAATCAGATCGTAACGCGTCTCGGCGGGCGGGCGCACAAAGTCCATGGCGTCGGCGGTACGCAGGCTGATGGTGTCGGTGGCCGGCAGCGTAAAATAGCGGCGCGCGACGGCGATCACTGCGGCGCGCAGTTCAACCACGTCCAGACGCATGGCCGGATCGAGCGCGTGCAGCGCACGCAGCAGGCTGCCGCCGCCTAACCCCAGGATCAACGCCGAGCTTGGCGGCTGCCAGGCCACCGCCATCAGCATCGCTTTGATGTAGTTGTGGATCGGCTGCGCGGGGTTGCTGAGGCTCATCTTGCTTTGCTCGCAGATGCCGTCAAACCGCAGCGTGCGGTAGTCCTTGTGATCGGAAACGATGATTTCGCCCCAGGCGTCGGCTTCGCGAGCGATCACCTGGCCGCGCGGGGAGAAATCGAGGGTTCTGAGTAAGCTGTCAACCAGAGACATGGTATTCGCAGGGTTCCTTTGGCAAGCGGCCTATTTACGGGCGCACATGAAATCGGCGGTGCAAATGCGCCGGCCATCGATGCTGGCGCGGCCGGTGAAGCGGGCGATCGCGCCACGCCGGCGTACAAAGGCGACCTCCATCAACACCTGGTCGCCAGGACGGGCGGCGCGATAAAACCGCGCCCGCTGAATGGAAGCGAAGTAGTAATGTTCCCCTTCGTTCAACGCCCCGAGATAGTAGTGCGCCAGCAGCCCGGTGCTTTGCGCCAGCGCTTCCACCAACAGCACGCCGGGAAAACCGGCGAAGTGCGCATGGCCGTTCCAGAACGTCGGCTCATTGGCGGTGATGTTCTTGATGGCGCTCAGCCGCCCTTCGGCAATGCAGGTGCCGGCGGGCAGCACGCGATCGACCAACAGGCAGGGATAACGATGAGGCAGAATCGCCTGAATATCGTTGAATTGCAGGGGGTGACCGTTTAATGGCATGGAGGTGCGTGATCCTGTCTGCGGCGAATCCGGTGAGGTGGCCGGCGTTCGGTCCATAATGAGTGTAATGACATTATAATAAAATTATCATCAGATGTGCCAGATGAAAGACATGACGGCGGCGACGGTTGGGGAATAGCGAAGGAGGGGATGACACCCGATCCTGACGATCGGGCGTGGCGGCGCGTTTAATGCTTGGAGCGGGTCACCTTGTCCAAATAACCCATCACGAAGGCGGAGAGCACGAAGGTGAGGTGGATGATCACATACCACATCAGCTTGTTGTCGGGCACGTTCTTGGCGTCCATAAACACCCGCAGCAGGTGAATGGAGGAGATGGCGACGATAGATGCGGCGACCTTGTTTTTCAGCGAGGTGGCGTCCATTTTGCCCAGCCAGCTCAGTTTTTCTTTTCCTTCGGTGATATCCAATTGCGAGACGAAATTTTCGTATCCGGAGAACATCACCATCACCAGCAGCCCGCCAACCAGCGCCATGTCGACCAACGACAACAGGGTCAGGATCAGATCGGCTTCAGCGACGGAGAAAATATTGGGCAGGACGTGCAGGATCTCCTGAAAAAATTTGATAGACAGGGCGACCAGGGCCAGTGAAAGGCCGAAATAAACCGGCGCGAGCAGCCAGCGGGAGGCGTACATCGCGTTTTCTAGCAAGCGTTCCATCATAAAATTGTTTTAAATGCGTAGCAAAAAGGGCGCTCAGTATAGCGCAAGAGGCCTGGGTAAAATCAACCGCTTGCGCCAGTAGAGGGCGATATCAGGCCGCTACGCGCGCCGTTTTGCGCCCGCTGCGGATCCACAGCGCCACGGCCCCCGCCGCCGTCGCCAGCGCCACGACGCCCGGCCAGCCCGCGCTTGCCAGAATGCGGCTGCCGAGGGCGGCGCCGGTCGCCATACCGATGAATACGCCGGTGAACAAGAGGGCGTTCAATCGGCTGCGAGCTGCTGGATCGAGACCGTAAACGATGGTTTGATGCGCGATCAGCGTAGCCTGGATGCCCAGATCGAATCCGACGGTGCTCAGCGCAATGAGCGCCAGCTGCGCCGGGAGCGGCAACAGCGGCAGCAAAAACATCAAGGCGAAGGAGGCCAGAACCAGTCCCGCGCCGATACGGGTCACGACGTCAGGGCCGTGCCGATCGGCCAGACTTCCCGCCAACGGCGCCGCCAGCGCACCCGCCGCCCCCGCCAGGCCAAACGCGCCGGCGGCCGCGCTGCCGATCTGGTAGCGCTCCGCCAGCATCAACGCCAGCGTTGACCAGAAAGCGCTGAAGCCCAATGACAGAAAGCCTTGCGCCAGCGTCGCGCGCCGCAGCGCGGGATACTCGGCCCACAGATGTCCCAGCGAGCGCAGCAGCGCGGGGTAACTCAGCGCGTTATGGGGGCGAAGACGCGGCAACATGCGCCAGATCGCCAGCGTGATCGGCAAAACGCCCAGCGCCGCGAGCGCGTAGACGCTGCGCCAGCCGGCGAACTCGGCGAGCGCGCCGCTGAACACGCGCGACAGCAAAATGCCGGCCAATAGCCCGGTCATCACCGCGCCGACGGTTTTGCCGCGGCTGGCCTCTGGCGCCAGCGTGGCGGCGGCGGGGATAATGTCCTGCGCGACGGTGGCGGTCAGGCCTATCGCCAGGCTGCTGAGCAACAACAGCGGAAACGAGGCGGCAAAAGCGCAGAGTAACAGCGTCAGCGCCAGCAGCGCGCCTTTTACCAGAATGATCCGCCGGCGATCGTACCGGTCGCCGAGCGGCGCCAACAGTAAAATGCCCAGCGCATAACCTAACTGGGTCAGCGTCGGCACCATGCCGGCATCGGCGACGCCGGCGTGGAAATCGGCGCCCATCATGCCAAGCATGGGCTGACTGTAATAGATTGACGCGACGCTAAGGCCGGCGCCGGCGGCCAGCAGAAATACGACGTTGGCGGACGGTACGCCGTGGGTGGTGGCGGTGCTCATGGCAAAAATTCCTGCAAGGTGAATGTGCGGCCATTTTTACCGCTTGCTTCATTCCGCTGTAGCCCCCTCGCAGGTAAAACTGTTATACACTTAACGTATGAATAAAATTAACTTACCTAACGGCGACCGCATAACTTTGCTGCATACGCTGGTGCGCATCGTCGAAAGCGGCAGCTTGTCGGCCGCGGCGCAGCAACTGGGCACCTCGCAGCCGACAATCAGCCGGCGTCTGCAGGCATTGGAACAGCTGCTGGGCGCCAAACTGATCCAGCGGACGACCCACGCCCTGAAACTGACCGACGACGGCGAGCGCTGTTACCGCCAGGCGCGGGGGCTGATCGAACAATGGCAAAGCCTGGAAGAAGGGCTTGGCGGCGCGCGCGACGAACCAGTCGGCGTGTTGCGCGTGCGGGCGCCGCACGCATTCGGTCAAGATCAGCTGATCGGTCCGTTGGGCGAGTATTTGCGGCGCTATCCGCAAACTTACGTTGAGTGGACGCTGAACGATCATTCTCCGGACTTTATTCCCGAGGGGGTGGATTGCGCCATTCACGTCGGGGCGGTGACCGATCCGTCGGTCGTGGCGGTGTTGCTGGCGGAGGTGCCGCGCAGCACGGTGGCGTCACCGGCGCTGTTGGCTGAACGATCGGCGATCGTCGATCTCGACGATTTGGCCTCATTGCCGTGGTTGGCGGTAAACAGTTTTTATCGTAATGAGGTCGTCTTGACTCACGCGACCAGCGGTGAACAGCGGCGTTTCGACATCGCGCCGAGGTTGAGCACCGACAGCCTTTATGCGGCGCGCAAGGCGGCGCTGGAAGGGCTGGGCGTCGCGATCGTGTCGTCTTGGGTGGTGAAAGAAGAATTGGCGCAAGGCGCTCTGCAGACGCTGTTACCCCTGTGGCGAGCCGAGCCACTGCCTATTTACCTGTTGTATCCCTACGCCAGCTATTATCCCGCGCGTTTACGCAAATTCATGGAAATGATGAAAGAAACGATGCCGCGCATTCTCGGCGCGCAGCCGCCGACGGGGCGCTGACGGCCTTCAGTGTCTGGCTTTTTTTCCGTCGCTGTGGCCGAGAGAACGATCGGGGAAGCTGTGATCGCGCAGCCGCTGCTTTAACTGCGCCGCATCGGGGAAGCCGCCGTCAATCTTGCGATCCCAAATCATCACGCCATCGACGCTGATTTGGTAGACCCCGCCGGTGCCCGGCATCAGGGTGACGGAGGCGAGATCGTCGCCGAAGGTGTTCAGCAGCTCTTGCGCCATCCAGCCGGCGCGCAGCAGCCAGTTGCATTGTGAACAGTAGTGAATCGTAACGGCGGGTGCGTTTTTCATCGTTGATCGACCGGTTAGTGGTGACGGCTTGCAATCTGCCTGCGGGCTCGCAAGCGATGGTGGCTGTGTATCGCCAAATAGTCAAGCGCCTGCTGCGGCCAGAGCGACAAGGGGAGCCGCGTGTTCGTCACGGCCGCTTGCTTCCGGCAAACCATTCAACCCCGCGCAGCATGCCCGCCCAATAAAACCGGGGCAAAAACCAGGCTTTCAGCCACCAGGCCATAAGGCTGGGCTGGGTGGCGTCGAGCAGTGGAAACGTGGGCAGCAATTTACCGTCATAGCCAAACTCCGCCAGCACAACTTTGCCTTTCTCGACCGTCAATGGACAGGAACCATAACCATCATAATGGGCTGTGAGAGGCGTGCCATGAATACGTGCCGCGACGTTTTCCGCCACCACCACCACCTGCTTTCGCGCTGCCGCCAGGGTTTTGGCGTTTGGCGTTGAGCAACAGTCGCCTACCGCAAAAATATCCGGCCAATGCTTATGTTGCAGCGTCAATTTATCCACATCGCACCAGCCGGCGCCATCCGCGAGTCCGCTTTGCGAAATAAACGCCGGGGCTGATTGTGGCGGCACCACGTGAAGCATATCGAAGGGCAGGGTTAACTCGCGTTTTTCTTCTTCATTTGCCTCCACGGCGAATATCGCTTGCCGATTTTCGCCATCTATACGGATTAAATTATGATTGAAGTTGACCTGTGCACGGTATTTTTCCAAATAGCCGCTCAGCGGAGGGACAAATTGCGGAATGCCGAAAACCGCCGTGCCCGCAAGGCAGAAATTGACGTTAATATTATTCAGGGTGCCTTGGCGGCGCCAGTGGTCGCATGACAGATACAAGGCTTTTTGCGGTGCGCCGGCGCATTTTATGGGTAACATCGGTTGAGAAAATATAGCCTGGCCGCCTTTCATTTCCCGGACCAGTTTCCAGGTGTATTCGGCAAGGTCAAAGCGATAATTAGAGGTGACGCCGTTTAATCCCAGGGTTTCTTCAAGGCCCTCTATTTTATCCCAGCGTAAAACGAGGCCGCAGGCAACAATAAGAAAGTCATAGTTTATTTTTTGCCCTTGGCGGGTCTCGATGTATTTTTGACTGGGCTCAACCCTGACAACGCTATCCTGTACCCATGTGGTACCTGAGGGCAGGACAGCGCGCATGGAACGCCGTGTTTTATTGATATCAAACAGCCCGCCGCCCACCAGGGTCCATGCCGGTTGATAATAATGGCAGTCGCTAGGTTCAATTACCGTTATATCAATGCCTTTAACTCGCTTCCTTATGCTTGCCACGACGCTTATTCCAGATGAACCACCGCCAATAACAACAACTTTCTTCTTGGTGTTTATTTTTTCCGGTTTCATGCAGGCCTCCTTTCATAAGAAAGTAGGGGGTTAATGCCCAGATTAAAAGGGAATTCATAGAACTTATGGTTATATTGAAAATCACATATTCGATTTGGCTATATATAATAGCTAAATGTAATAAGTTATTTGACAATCAATGCGAACTGATCGTTAATAAATACCACAAACACCGTTCAGGAATTAACCCATTGGATTTTTTCCATTTTACTTTTTATACCCTGATGTTATTGGTGATAACCGGAGGAATAGTCGGATTTCTCTTGGCCCTGACAGGCGGAGGCGGCTCCATCGTTTGTGTGCCGCTGCTGCTGTATATGGTGCAAATCCCGGATACGCATTTGGTGATAGGCACCAGCGCCATGTCCGTCGCCGTCAGCGCGCTGCTCAACCTTTTTGCGCACGCCGCCAAAGGAAACGTCCGGTGGCGAACCGGCATTGTCGTGTCGCTGGTCGCGGTGGCCGGCACGCTGGCAGGTTCACAAATGGGAAAAATTACGGACGGGCGCTATCTAACCCTGCCTTTCGCTTTGCTGATGCTGATTGTCGCCGGATTAACGCTGAAAAAAAATCACCGGGCCGGCAACGGATTGGCTTCTCCTGATGCGGCCTTTCATCCCGCCATCGTGTGGCCCTGCGTGTTGGCGCTGGGCGCGGTGGCCGGCTTTCTGGGGATCGGCGGCGGATTTTTAGTGGTGCCGGCGCTGCTCTGGTTTTTCCGCTTTTCGCTGCTTGAAGCGGTGGCCACCTCGCTGGTGGTGGTTTCTGCCATGGGTTTATCGACGAGCGCAAGCTATGCCTTGTCCGGCAAGGTGTCGCTCGTCATCACGTGCTGGCTGATCGTCGGCGGTGTTCTGGGGGGCGTCGTGGGGGTTGCGCTCACCGAGCGCCTGAAGAAACGCGAGGACATTATCCGTGTGCTCTACGCCGCCATGCTCTTGGTGCTGGCCCTTTATATGCTTTTTAAAAGCTTATAAGACAGAAGGAAAAAATATGCGCATCCGTACATACCATCATCAGCTCTCCTTTTCGGGGGCGCCCGCAGCGAGTGATTTCGCTACCCTGCATCAACAAGGCTACCGGCTTATCGTCAACAACCGGCCGGACGAAGAGCCGGGAGAGTATCTTGACCATCAGCAAGAGAAAGCGTTGGCTGAACAAGGGGGGATGCGTTACGTCTATCTCCCTTATACGTTCGATACGCTGACCTGGGAGACCGTTTACACCTTCCAGTTTCTGTTGCGGCAAGGCAAGAAGACCCTGGCGCATTGCAGGAGCGGGGCGCGCTCGGCTTGCCTCACTCTGCTGTATGCGCTGCGTGAAGGGCGGATCGATGAAGCGCAATTCCGCAGCCAATGCGAAGAATATGGCGCGGATGCCGATAAGGCGCTCAGTTGGTATCGCCGGCATCAGCCCGTTCAGTCTCATGCGGAAGTGCATGCGTTTTATGAGCCGGAAAGCGGCAGCCTGCAGTATGTCGTCGCCGATCCCAAGGCGCGTCGCTGCGCCATCATCGATCCGGTGCTGGATTTTGATCGCCGATCGGGCACGGTCTCGCATCAGCA
>NZ_JVEL01000378.1:0-613 GCF_001076875.1 Serratia sp. 506_PEND | reverse complement strand
CGGGGGACGGAAGACCAGAATGAGCAGAATGCCCACCTGTGGCGACATTTGCTGACCTGGCTGAAAGCGCACCGCCGACGCCAGCCGCTTAATGGTCTGATCCTGACGCTTGATCTCAGTGAACTGGCGAGGATGGGGACATCCGCCCGTCACGCCAGAGCCCAGGTGCTGCGTACCCGTCTGATGGACATTGCCGATGAGCTGCATACGCGGCTGCCAGTCTATGTGGTCCTCACGCATATCGATATGCTGCATGGCGCAGGAGATTTTTTCCGCCAGCTGGATGCGCAGACCCGACAGTCGCTGCTTGGCGTGAGCTTCAGCCCTGACACGGTGGGGACAAACACATGGTCCGGCGAGCTGGAGACCTTCTGGGATCTCTGGCTTAGCCAGCTTAACGCTGCGCTCAGTGCCACCATGTGGGCTCCCCCAGTGCAAACGCCTCCGGCAGATGCGTTTTTGTTTGTACGCCAGCTTGCGGGACTTAAATCGTTCCTGCAGACGATGCTGTCAGACGTGCTGACAGGGGAGGAAACGGCTGCCTTCCCCATGAGGGGCATTTATCTGAGTTCAGTGTATCAGCAGGGCGTGCCTTTTGATGGCTTCTCCCGGG
>NZ_JVEL01000377.1:0-428 GCF_001076875.1 Serratia sp. 506_PEND | reverse complement strand
AAGTGCACTTTGTGGTTGAACCGGTTGAACTGACCGCCAGTAAACGCCGCAGCGTGCTGAACCTTGACGGCCAGCTGGTGGAGTACAGCCACGGGCGTCGTCAGAAAGTGCCGCTGGTCTGGCCGAACGTCCTGCGTGACGGGTCTGAGAGCAAACTGACGCTGATACCGGATGACGGTGCCCGCTCACCGCGAAGCCTGGGCTTTACCGGTCCGTGGGCGATGTTCCGCCTGCTGGATGCCGGCAACCGGACGCAGGTGAGTCGGGGTTCGTTTGATGTGCGTTTTGGTGTGGATGACGGTGCCATGACCTGGCGGATCTACAGCGATGCTGACCACAGTCCGTTTGCCACAGGGCTGTTCAGCCAGTTCCGTTTACCGGACACACTTTATTCACGGGGCCAGCTGCCCCTCAGAAAACGGGAAGAA
>NZ_JVEL01000376.1:0-1482 GCF_001076875.1 Serratia sp. 506_PEND | reverse complement strand
AAAAACCCTCGTAAGTTGACGAGGGTTATTGTGTTTTTTTTACTGAATACGGAAGAGTGGAACAAGGTGAGAGGGAAAACCTCAATCAAACGGTAATTGCGGTTGATCCAGCGCTTGCAGTTTCCGATTGGCAATCACCTTCATTGCTTGCTTGTAGGTGACCTTATGTCGGGGGCACAACTGAGTCAGCGCCATCAGTACCGACTCTCCCTGATCGCGCAGTGCGTCAAACTCAGCCAAAAACTGACGCCAGAAATACTCTCGCAGGGCACGATAGCAGTTGGGAATATAAATCTCCTCACCACCAAATGCACTCATTAATTTGAGGGTGTTTTCTTCACCTATAGCTTGACGCAACATATCCAACCTAACATCACCTCGCGCAAGAATTCCTTTGTTTACCGGCATTGGCACGCCACCTAATGCCTCAACCAGATCCATGGTAGCCTCAAGTCCAATAACATCAACCAGGGCCAGCGCAGAGTCTGGCAACAAATCGCGGATACCATCATAGACCTGGATCATGTCGGCCTCCCGTTGCGCTTGGCATCATACTGGAGAGCATTCATCACCGCGATCAGTTGCTTGGTCGTGAGCCACTCAAGCTTCTGCTGGTCGAACATGCGCTTACCCATCGCCTCCGCATAGGCCCACTTGCGGTTAGCCTCCGCCAGCAAGGCTTCAATTTTGGCCAGTATTGCCTTGTGCCCCTTCGCCACGCCGGGCCTCCGGCCATGTTTTAGAGTGGGTTTACGCACAAACCCCTTATCTTTCATGTACCCCAGCACGCGCTCCAACTCGGCATCGGTACAGTTTTTGGCACTACATTTACCGGTGAGGCGTGCCAGCACCCCCCGGTAAGTCTCATCATCCCACGCTAGATTCGTCTTCCCCACGTGGATCAGTTTTATCAGGAGTGCTTTCATTATTGCTCTCCTCGTCCTGTTCGGTATCCCTGAACCGATACACAAAGGCATACAGCGCGACAGCCAGGAACACGGATGCGGTGTAGATCCCCACGTGAAGTGCCAGGTGCCCGGCAAAAATCAATGCGAGGACGATCCCGGCGATCACCGCCAGCCAGTTTTTCCGTGAGAGCAATATGCAAGACCACGACACACACCCAACATAGAACACGACTGCACCAACCATCGAATCGAACATAGTTATTCCTAGTTTGTTTAACGTGATTAAACGTTATCGACGGTAGCGGGTCATTGGCAATGTTATGCAAAATTAACAGGCTGTTATGCTCAATTTTACTCATCACATTCACTCCGGTATGACGCGCCAAAAGTAACAATAGGATGTTGTTGTCCATCGGCCCCCTGGTAATAGCCGATGATATTCTTATCACGCGGCCAGGTGATCTCCACCGGCTCCAAATGCTCCACTGATACGCCACCGGAGCGGTCATTGACCCGCACTACGACCTCGCCGCCCCCCAACGCCCAGGCTTCTGAGCGGCTAATCACCTGACAG
>NZ_JVEL01000029.1:0-5514 GCF_001076875.1 Serratia sp. 506_PEND | reverse complement strand
CGGGATTCTCGGTGGTGTAAACGGTTTTTGCCTTTCCGCGATACAGCTCAGCTAGCTTTTGCATCTTACTTACTCCAGTGATGTATCCCCGTTGTCTCCCGAGCGCGGCCCGAAATTAGGGGGTATAGAATTGACCTAATGAATTCTTTGGCGTGCCGGACACTATTGTGCCAAACCTGCGACGCAAACGATACCGTATAGACAAAACAAAAAGGGGCCGAAGCCCCTTTTTGATTAGTTAACGCTGGTTTTGCTGAAGGCTGACTGGAATGCCGCCACCAGTGCGTCGTTTTTCGACTGGGTGAGCGGTTTGCCTTTCGGATCGATGAATTGCAGGCTGGTGCGGTTGTTGAGATCGCCGACCTGCAGTTTGTAATCGCCTTCCGTCAGTTCAGGATCCTTGACGCCCAACGCATCCCAATCGCTGCTGCTCAGGGACTTGTAGGTCACGGCGACGGTGCCCTGCGGACGGCTGCGGTCACCCACTTTCATCCCCAGTTTTTCGAGCGCCGGCGGCAGGCGATCCCACACTACGGTGTACGGGCCGCGCACCACCAGCATCGGCAGGCCGGTGTCATCGGCGCCGCTCTGCACGTCCAGCGCGCCGAAGCGGCTGGCCGTCTGGCTGCTCGCCAGGTTATCCTGCTTGTCCAGGCCTTCGATCAGGGTGTTGATCATCATGCCGTTGTAGCGCTGGATCTCAGACTGATCGGTCACCTGCTCGGTCTTGCCCTGCTGCTGCAGGCCAACGCTTTTCACCACCAGCGCCTGCTGGTAGCCCTGCTGCTGCACGCTGATCTGATAACGGCCTTCGTACTGGTTGTCTTCGTCCAGACGGTTCCACTTCACCCAGTCAGTGGTCAGGGTCTGACCGGCGTCCTGGCGGGAAGCGATCGCGATGTTCTTCGCCTGCAGCAGGCTGACCACGCGCGACCACAGGTTCTGGTTCTGCGGGCTGTTTTCCAGCAGCAGCGTGCCGCTGTCGCCGGCGTATTGCGCACGCGAACCGCTCAGCAGCGCCAACGGCTGCACCGGCGGACGAATGTCCAGCTGCTTGCCGACGTTGCCTTGCACCGTTGTGGCCGGCACGTCATAGTTGCCGCTCTGCACCGGCAGGATCATGCCGGACGGCGCGTTCAGCGCCTTGAGCGGAGCCGCGGCGAGGTAGGCCTCGTCGCCGCTGACCTGGCGCTTGTAGCGCTGATCGCTGCTGCAGGCCGCCAGCATCATCACCAATGAGATGCCCACTACTTTTGCTACCGTCGACTTTTGCAATGAATAAGCCATCAAATTTCCCTTAGAGTTACAGCAAACCGACGCTTTTCAGCGCGCGCTCCACCACCGGGTGGGCGGCTTCGCTCAACGGCGTCATCGGCAGACGCAGCGTATCGGTTGCCATCAATCCCAACGCCTTACAGGCCCACTTCACCGGAATTGGGTTTGCTTCTACAAATAGATCCTGATGCAACGGCATCAAGCGCTGATTTAAGCGGCGCGCTTCGGCAAATTTGCCCTGCGCCGCCAGCGCGCAAAGTTCCGCCATCTCGCGCGCGGCCACGTTGGCCGTCACGGAAATCACCCCTTTGCCGCCCAGTTGCATGAAGTCCAGCCCGCTGGCGTCGTCGCCGCTCAGCAAAATGAAATCTTCATCGTCAACCAGCACTTGGATCTGACTAACGCGACTTAAGTTCCCCGTCGCTTCTTTTACAGCAACAATATTCTTGATTTTCGCCAGCCGAGCGATGGTCGGCGGCAGCATGTCGCAGCCGGTGCGCGAAGGCACGTTATACAGGATCTGCGGCAGTTCGGTGCTCTCGGCGATCGCCTTGAAGTGCTGATACAGCCCTTCCTGCGTCGGCTTATTGTAGTACGGCGTCACCGTCAGGCAGCCCACCACGCCGGTGTTGGCGAAGCGGGTGGTGAGCGCGATGGCTTCGGCGGTGGCGTTGGCGCCGGTGCCGGCGATCACCGGAATGCGGCCGTCGGCCAACTCCAGCGTCTGCAGCACCACGTCAACGTGCTCGTCATGGGCAAGCGTTGCGGACTCGCCGGTGGTCCCTACGGAAACGATCGCCGCGGTGCCACTGGCTACATGATAATCGATCAATTTTTTCAGGCTCGCGCGATCGACAGCACCTTTGTCGTCCATCGGCGTAACCAGTGCAACAATACTTCCCGTAAACATTGGCCGTCCCCTCCACAAACAAGTCACTCATGGTACTTTTGCTGCCTATCCAAAAGCAAGCGCACAACCGCGTTGTAAGCGCTTGGCAGGCGGTTTTTTTTATGTTTACCATGGTAACCCCATTGAGCACGACAGGAAGCGCTATTTTGCCTCAGTCAGACGAACACTATCTCGTGATTACCGCGCTCGGCGCCGACCGCCCCGGAATCGTCAATACCATCACCCGCCACGTCAGCAGTTGCGGATGCAATATCGAAGATAGCCGTCTGGCCATGCTGGGAGAGGAGTTCACGTTCATCATGCTGCTGTCCGGCAGCTGGAACGCCATCACCCTGATCGAATCCACCCTGCCGCAAAAAGGCGCGGAGCTGGATCTGCTGATCGTGATGAAGCGCACAAACTCGCACGAAAGGCCGCCGATGCCGGCCACGGTGTGGGTGCAGGTGGAAGTGAAGGACTCGCCGCACATCATCGAACGCTTTACCGATTTGTTCGACTCCAGCCAGATGAATATCGCCGAACTGGTCTCGCGCACGCAGCCGGCGGACGGCGACCTGCCGCCGCAGCTGTATATCCAAATCACCGCCCACAGCTCCGGCGATCGGGACGCCTCAAATATTGAGCAAGCCTTCCATCGCCTATGTACAGAATTGAACGCGCAAGGCAGTATTAGCGTGGTGAACTATCCACAGCATGACGAGAAAGATGGAGAGTAGTGATGAGCCCATTGAAAGCCGGTGACACAGCGCCGAAATTTAGTTTGCCTGACCAGGACGGTGAGGAAATTAATTTGGCCGACTTCCAGGGACAGCGAGTATTGGTCTATTTTTATCCGAAGGCGATGACGCCGGGCTGCACCGTGCAAGCCTGCGGCCTGCGGGACAACATGGACGAATTGAAAAAGGTCGGCGTCGAAGTGCTGGGCATCAGCACCGACAAACCGGAAAAACTGTCGCGCTTCGCCGAAAAGGAGCTGCTCAACTTCACGCTGTTGTCTGATGAAGATCATCAGGTGTCACAACAGTTTGGCGTGTGGGGCGAGAAAACCTTCATGGGCAAGACCTACGACGGCATTCACCGCATCAGTTTCCTGATCGATGCCAATGGCAAGATTGAAAAAGTGTTTGATGATTTCAAAACCACCAATCACCACGACATCGTTCTGAACTACCTGCAGCAGTAATTCTCACGAAGCGCAGCGGCCTGCTGCGCTTCGTTTCTTCCCAGTCAGTCGGCCTTGTCTTCCACCTCGACCCGCAGTTCATCCGGCCAGGCATGGATCACCGCCTTCACCAGCGTCGCCAGCGGTATGGCGAAAAACACGCCCCAAAAGCCCCACATCCCGCCGAACACGATCACCGACAGGATAATCACCAGCGGATGCAGGTTGACCGCTTCGGAGAACAAAATGGGCACCAACAGGTTGCCGTCCAGCCCCTGCACCACCAGATAGGCGACGATCAGCGTCCAGAAATCGGCGCCGACGCCCCACTGGAACAGCGCCACCACCACCACCGGTATGGTGACCAGCACCGCGCCGATGTAGGGGATCAACACCGAGAACCCCACCAGCACCGCCAGCAGCAGCGAGTAGCGCATGTCCAGCACGGCGAACACCAGGTAGGTCGCCACGCCGACAATCACCATCTCCAGCACTTTGCCGCGAATGTAGTTGGTGATCTGCTGATTCATCTCGTTCCAGACCTGCCCCGCCAGGCCGCGATTGCGCGGCAGCACGCGGCGCACCGCGTTCAGCAGTTGCTCTTTGTCCTTCAGCAGGAAGAACATCATCATCGGCACCAGGATCAGGTAGATAGCCAACGTCAGCAGGCCGACCAGCGACGCCAGCGAGAATTTCACCACCGATTCGCCCATGCCGGACAACCGGCTGCGCAGGTTTTCCGCCATCATGTCGATGATGCCGGCATCCACCAGCGCCGGATAACGCTTCGGCAGCGTCGCGGCGAAGTTATAGAACTGGTTGAGCATGCCCGGCAGATCGCTCATCAGATTGATGCCCTGCTGCCAGGCGGTCGGGGCGACGACGAACACCAGCAGCATGGCGACGCCCGCGAACACCAGCAGCATGACGCTCGCCGCCCAGGTGCGCGAACAGCCGATGCGCTGCAGGCGCGCGGTCGGCCACTCCAGCAGATACGCCAGCACGATGGCGACCAGCAACGGGGTCAGAATGCCGTGCAAAAAATAGAGAATAAGGAACCCGGCAACCAGGATCACCAGCAGCGCGATGGCCTGAGGATCGGTGAAGCGGCGGCGGTACCACTGTAATAACATCTCCAGCATCAGAGCGGGCTCCTTGAGATTTGGCGGGCGGGCATGGCGATTCCTGTGATGGACCTGATTAAAGCATAGATAGAATGGGCGCACGCGGGATGTGCAAAGCACTCAGAGTACTCAAAGTTCGCCATACATCAACAGCGATCTGGCTGATTTTATCGCGCGGGCAGGCGATCGACGCAAAAATCCGCAGACGCGGCGACTGGCGCGATGAGCGGCCCCGAACGGGGCCGCGGAAGATTACAGCGAAGTAACGATGGAAAGGGGCGAACCGACCGCCAATGCGAACAACAACACACAGCCAATCGCGATCGCCGCCGCCAGATCATTTTTCATTGTCCCGTCCCCTGATGCTTAAACTGGTTATCGTCACGAACTCTGTCGGTTCTACGTTCACGGCCTTTTCTGATGCACGTCATTAAAAACCCCCGCCGCAGCGGGGGAGAAAACGTTCTGGTGCATCAAGTGTTACAAGGAGGTCATGAGGGATTGCTAACCCTAAATGACTATTTCAAGCTAGGATTATTCTCAGAGCATGGCAAGCGATCGCGTCGAGGTTATCCGCACTTTGAGATAAACCTCATAAAAAAATCCCGCACGGCAGCGGGATGAAGGGATGATAACGTCATGAATTTTTTATGCGGACAATGAGGCGGTATTGTCGTCATTTGGCGACAATACCGCGCCGGCACGGTGGTCACAAGGGAAATTTGGCCACGGTGAGGAAATCAGAATTTCGCCAATGCCCGCGCTCGTGCGCCCGTCAGCACCAACGAAAAAATGGGATTTTCGTCAGACAGCCGCCGGGCAAAAACCGGTAGCATGGCCGATATCATCCCAAACGCCGTAGGGGGAAAAAAGATGAACAGCAAACCGTGTGAATTTGATGAAGCCATCTGTCTGGCGATCGGGCGTGGCGTTTGCGAAGTCGTGAAGATAGGGGATGAAATCAGCGTCTTCTCCCTGTTGGAAGCTATCGAGTGCTTCATCGAACGGCAGGCGCTCAGCGAAAGCGAAATCGCGGCGGCGGA
>NZ_JVEL01000375.1:0-704 GCF_001076875.1 Serratia sp. 506_PEND | reverse complement strand
GTATATCCGCCAGTTCCGCTATGCCGAAGCGGTGCGAACTACGGCGGTGGAGCTGCGGGACTACAGCTTTAAAAATCCCGCTTACAACCAGTCGAATAAAAAAATCAGTCACGATCTGGCCCATCAGCGTGAGCCGTACGAGCACTACGACTATCCAGGGCGCTACAAGCAGGCTGAGAGCGGTAAAGCCTTCAGCGCGTACCGCCTGGATGCGCTGAGGGCTGATGCGGTCACCGGCAATGGCCTGTCAAACTGCGCAGAACTGCGTCCGGGGCTGCGGTTTATGCTGGAAGAGCACCGGAACGAGGCCTTTAACACGCAGTGGCAGGTGGTGGCCGTGAAGCATGAGGGAAAACAGCCGCAGGCGCTGGAAGAGGAAGGCGGGGACAAGCCCACCACCTTTACCAACACGTTCGACGTTATTAAAGGCGGAGCGGCCTGGCGCATGCAGATGCCGGCACGCCCGATGGTGGATGGTCCACAGATAGCCATTGTCACGGGGCCGGCGACGGAAGAAATCTACTGCGATGAGCACGGTCGCGTGAAGGTGAAATTCCCCTGGGACCGCTATGGCAACAGCGATGATCTGAGTTCCTGCTGGGTGCGGGTCAGTCAGGGCTGGGCGGGGGGCCGCTACGGGATGGTGGCACTCCCGCGCGTGGGTCATGAAGTGGTGGTGAGCTTTCTGGAAGGGGATCCGGATC
>NZ_JVEL01000374.1:0-396 GCF_001076875.1 Serratia sp. 506_PEND | reverse complement strand
TGCAGCATAATCAGAAAGAAAGCCAGTGTCTGCGTGATTCACTGCGCAGGGTGACGGCTGAGCAGACGGAGCACGACAGGCTGACACATCTGCTGGAAAGCCGTCTGGTTGGTCAGTCGTCCGCGGTACAAGCGCTTCGGGAGCGCATCCGGCACGCGGCGGCCCATTCCCTGTCGGTGCTGATTGAAGGTGAAACCGGCACCGGAAAAGAGGTGGTGGCGCAACTGGTGCATGAGTGCTCCTCCCGTGCCGGGCAGCCGCTGGTCGCGCTGAACTGCGCGGCAGTGCCCGAAAATCTGATTGAAAGTGAACTGTTCGGCTGGCAGAAAGGGGCGTTTACCGGCGCGCATGCCCATAAAGAAGGGCTGATTGCCCGGGCGAACGGCGGCACGCTGT
>NZ_JVEL01000373.1:0-2973 GCF_001076875.1 Serratia sp. 506_PEND | reverse complement strand
AACAGCGCCTCGACCTCGGCGAGCTCCATGCGGCACTGGCGCAGTGAGGCGTAACGGCTGTTTTCGCGCCGTTCTTCGCGGATCGCCGCCAGGCGTTCCGGATCGATGGTCAGGCCGAATAATTTATGCTGAAACGGTTTCAGCGAGGCCGGCAGGTGCAAATTGTCCATATCGTCGGCGATAAACGGATAGTTGGCGGCGCGGATGCCGAACTGCATCGCCAGATAAAGGCTGGTGGGGGTTTTGCCGCAGCGCGACACGCCGAGCAGGATCACCTGCGCCTGATCGAGATTGCGCAGCGAAATGCCGTCGTCATGCGCCAGGGTATAGTCGATGGCGGCAATGCGCGCGTCGTACTTGCCGAGGTTGCTGGCGGTCAGACCGTGGGTGCGGTTCGGCACCGGCGTTGGCTCCACGTCCAGCTCACCCTGCAGCGGGCCGACCAGCGCCTGCACGATATCCTGACAGAAGCCTTGGCTTTGCACGATCACATCGCGCACTTCCGGCGAGATGATGGAGTAAAACACCAGCGGCCGCACACCGGTTTCATTATAGATATCATCGATTTGTTGGCGAACTGCGCGTGCGCGCGCCTCGGTTTCGACAAACGGCAAGGTGTAAGTGGTCGCCGTGACCGGGAACTGCGACAGCACCGCGTGCCCCAGCACTTCGGCGGTGATCGCCGTACCATCCGAAATATAAAAAACGCTTCTTTCCACCCGAGGCTCCTTACCTGAAAACGGTGTTCCTGCTGTCATCACTGCCAATATCATGAGCCGCAGACGATCCGCGGGTAAAGGGGCGAGGGAAAAAATTGTGACGGCGGGGCGGTAAAGCGTCTGCGGCGGCGCGCGAAAAAAAGCGCGCGTTGGCGGCGATAGAAATCGCGGCGCAGCGCCGCTTTTCGAGCCGAAACGTAAATTTGCCGCTATTTTCACCAAAAAAGATAGCGTTTGCGTGGTCATTAAAACAGAATTTTAAAAAGAGCGTAATTTGTTGAGAACTAAGCTTTTCGTGCGATTGGGAACGGTTCCCAGGCAAATCAGCCGGTTAGGACATTCTCTTAAAAACCACTTTCTTCAGTGGGTTGATCGATTCACCTTTCCATTTTCCCCGGATCAGTGTGCTAGTCTGATTCGGCTCCGTGTTAGCGGCGCCGTAAAGCAAGCGAATTAAATCCGTCTTTACCCTACTGATAGCAATAAGGATTGTCTCGATGTCCAACAATGGCCCAGACTTGCGTAATGTGCTTTGGTACAACCAGCTTGGCATGCACGACGTTGACCGTGTCGGCGGCAAAAATGCCTCCCTCGGTGAAATGATCACCAATCTTTCCGATTTGGGCGTGGCCGTGCCTAACGGTTTTGCCACCACCGCACAGGCGTTTAACGATTTCCTCGAACAAAGCGGTGTTAACCAGCGCATCTATCAGCTACTGGATCAGACCGACGTTGACGACGTTGCCCAACTGGCCAAGGCCGGCGCCCAGATCCGCCAATGGGTGATCGACACGCCGTTCCACGCCGAGTTCGAGCGTGAAATTCATCAGGCTTACCAACAGCTCGCCGACGGCGAACCGGAAGCTTCCTTTGCGGTGCGCTCCTCCGCCACGGCGGAAGACATGCCGGACGCCTCCTTCGCCGGCCAGCAGGAAACCTTCCTCAACGTGCAGGGCATCGACGCCGTAATGGTGGCGATCAAGCACGTGTTCGCGTCGCTGTTCAACGACCGCGCCATCTCTTATCGCGTGCACCAGGGCTACGATCACCGCGGCGTGGCGCTGTCGGCCGGCGTACAGCGCATGGTGCGCTCGGATCTGGCCTCCTCGGGCGTCATGTTCACCATCGACACCGAGTCCGGCTTTGATCAGGTGGTATTCATCACCTCCGCTTTCGGCTTGGGTGAAATGGTGGTGCAGGGCGCGGTGAACCCGGATGAGTTCTACGTGCACAAACCGACGCTGCAAAACGGCAAGCCGGCGATCGTGCGCCGCAACCTGGGTTCGAAAAAGATCCGCATGGTATACGCGCCGTCGCAGGATCACGGCAAGCAGGTGCGCATTGAAGACGTGCCGGAAGCGCAGCGCAGCCGTTTCTCGCTGACGGATGACGAAGTGCAGGCGCTGGCGCAGCAGGCGATCCTGATCGAAAAACATTACGGCCGCCCGATGGATATCGAGTGGGCGAAAGACGGCCATACCGGCAAGCTGCTGATCGTGCAGGCGCGCCCGGAGACCGTACGCTCCAACGAACAAACCATGGAGCGCTACCAGCTGAACGGCACCAGTCCGGTGCTGGTGGAAGNGAAGGCCGCGCCATCGGCCACCGCATCGGCGCCGGTCCGGTGAAAGTGATCCACGACATCAGCGAAATGGATCGCATCCAGCCGGGCGACGTGCTGGTCACCGACATGACCGACCCAGATTGGGAACCGATCATGAAGAAAGCCGCCGCGATCGTCACCAACCGCGGCGGGCGCACCTGTCACGCGGCGATCATCGCCCGTGAGCTGGGCATCCCGGCGGTGGTGGGCTGCGGCCACGCCACCGACGTGCTGAAAGACGGCCAGAAAGTCACCGTATCCTGTGCGGAAGGCGACACCGGCTTCGTTTACAGCGACATGCTGGATTTCAGCGTGCAGAGCTCCGAAGTGACCGAGCTGCCGGATCTGCCGCTGAAGATCATGATGAACGTCGGCAACCCGGATCGCGCTTTCGACTTTGCGCGTTTGCCGAATGAAGGCGTGGGCCTGGCGCGGCTGGAATTTATCATCAACCGCATGATTGGCGTGCACCCGCGCGCGCTGCTGGAGTTCGATCAGCAGACGCCGGCGCTGCAAAACGAAATTCGCGCGTTGATGCAGGGTTACGACCACCCGGTCGAGTTCTACGTTGGCCGCCTGACAGAAGGGATCGCGACGCTGGGCGCCGCCTTCTGGCCGAAGCGTGTGATCGTGCGGCTGTCCGACTTCAAA
>NZ_JVEL01000372.1:0-56078 GCF_001076875.1 Serratia sp. 506_PEND | reverse complement strand
CTACTGGATTACCTATCGAGAGAAGATTAGGATTTTCTTTACGCTTTGATAATGATACTTTTTTTATGGACTCGTAGATTCCGGATGGTAGAACACACCCGCAAATTAAACCTTGGGTCGAAAGTTCAAGCGCGAGTTTTTTTTCAAAGGCTGTCCCTCCCAACAAAATACTACACTTCTCGAGAACGCAAAATTCAACAAA
The DNA here is from genome assembly GCF_001076875.1 of Serratia sp. 506_PEND. NCBI lineage: Bacteria > Pseudomonadati > Pseudomonadota > Gammaproteobacteria > Enterobacterales > Yersiniaceae > Serratia > Serratia sp. 506_PEND. The sequence goes on along the minus strand of NZ_JVEL01000372.1, from coordinate 55,876 downwards.
CTTCCGTATAGCATTTATCTCGCTTAAGTCAGGCTTGCTGCTGCACACAACTGAAAAATCGTATCTAAATTTGTTTTGCTGTTTTGGATAGTAATATACATCCTTCTTGGTGTAGATGCGCAACTTTTCCGGGTATGCGTCCGACGCATATTTAACAACCCCAGCCCCAACCGAACCAAGCAGTTGCTCATAGTCTGGCCCCGAAGCTTTGACATTGCCCGCTTTCACTGAATCGAAAGGCTCAAAGACATATATATGCGCTGGAGAGTTTTTTAGCTTCTCAGCAATCATAGATCGGACCCTGTCCCAGTCCAAACCACCATGACCACAGCCTAGGGCCGGAAGAGTTACTACTTTTCCACTCTTATCTTCAAGATACTTAGAAAGCCATTCCAACCCATCATCAATATAATGATACTCAGATGGATTCTTCCAATGATTTTTTGTTGGAAAATTTATGATCTCGATGTCTTTCGAGATCATATCCTTTTGCAACCAAACGGAAGGCAGGCCGGGGCGAATAATGCCCGAACGACACTTTTCAGCATAGTCATCGAACATTTCAGGAAATCTTTTCTTAAATGCGAGCGCCACACCTGCACCCATCACACCAACACAGTTGACTGTATTGATCATGATATCCGCATCAAAATCGAAAAAATCTCCGGAAACAAACTCTATCATTAAATATTACCTTGCAATTTTTGAAGAGCCTCAACTCTGAGGGCATCGATTCCAGCAGAGACTTGCATCAACCAAATTTGATTTAACGCACCAATATCAGCCTTGCTCAAAGCCACCAACATAGTGATATCTTCAGGACAAGTAATTATATCGAACAACTGACTTTTGTCCCGACCTTTAGCAACGATCTCACCCAGTAGGTCATCATACGTCACCAGCATTATAATTTTTCGGACTATATCTGGTGGCAGAATAGGCAGATCCTCAGTCAAAATTCTTTTCAACATAGGCAGGGATTTTTTGGGATGTTCACCATCAGCCTTATTCATAAAACTATTGGGCCAGCGTGTTTTGGGCCCTTTGCCTATATCGTGGAGATAAGCTGCAAGCTCCAAGACTTCACGATGGATAGGGTCCAACTGAATATATTCGGGTGAGTTCAACACCAGACCCGCAACACGTCGAGAATGAGCGCCAACATCTTCACTATGTGGCCCGTAGTTCGCGTCGAGACCATCGATATCTTCTAGCTCTCTGATGGCCGCGAAGTTAGCGCGAATAGCACGCAAGGCGTCACTTAAGGTCTGGAATCTCGGCATCACCTGACGCTGAAATGAGACCACATGAGAAACAGCCTCATCTACAAAACGCTTGAGGAAAAAAGGCCCTGTAACCAAAGAAGCATTCCAATTACCAGGCTCTAGATAATAATGCTCCCCTCCCGCCTCAACAATATTCGGCGGAACAACCCCTTTGTTCTGAAAAATTTGTCTAACACAGTTAGATACGCTGCGATTAAATGTAACTATCTGATTAATTTCAGATAATGGGACATGATCTGGTAACAAAAGCTCTGCCATTTTGCGGTGCTTCTGAGCATCGTCGTCATATCCCCACCGACCGTTATCGATAGTTTGCCAATCTAGTTGGTCGAGCTGATCAGACTGATGATTTCCAGAAAAGAAAGCTGGGGGAACGTCCGTATTTGCAGACGCGTTTGTGTAATAGGCCCCAGCTCTTGTCTCCATGAGCAAAACCGATACGCAAAGGTAAATGATGAACTGCTGATCTACGTTCTTCTTATAGAGCACCGCCTGCTGCATAGGCGTTTTCTTTGCGAAATAGAATGGTACATAATCATGAACACACCGCCCGTTGGCTCCAGGCACCTGCATAAGCGCCCGACGCATCTGTATTCCTTCCTCAGCGACGTTAACGTGCAGAATGCCGCGAGCAATTTTCTGATTGGTCGAAAAAATACCGTGATCAATTATTGATTCGAGATTTTGTATCGATGTGAAATGATATGCATTGCGAGCCCTATGGTGTACAGGAACTGCCATGTTTCCCCCCTTGATTAAACTATTGATAGAACAATACTAAAATCATTGTCCTTGATATTTTTCTGGAATTATTACGAGCTGCCGACGCAGAATATCAATCTCTCCTTGTTCGCCGTCACTCAAAACATTCTCAGCAAGTTCGATCGCGTATTCTGGATCAGAGTCAAACGCCTCCGTCATAACTTCATCGTGGCCTCGATCTCTCTTATCTTGTTTTTTCATTTAAGCCTCGACAATGCTTACCGATTCGCATTTTGGATTGTGCAATCCAAGTCTATACCAAATCACATGATTTGCTTCTCGATCTCCACCACCAAGCGGTACAGGCAATCATTCGTGCTCGGGCTTCAACCACCACAAATCTTGCCCTGAAAGCCTCACGACTCACCTTGACCACAGCCGTCACCCGCCTCATCCGTTCCAACACCGATGAATCGAGGTCGCAGCACTGCGTGCCTCGACATAGGGGTGCTGTCAACCAATGCTTCCGTCGATCCGTGCAACATGCTGCAGAACGAACCTTCGATGCGTTGGCTAGCCACCTATCAATCCAACATCAGGCGCTCGATTGGATGCATCGATACGGCATGACTGTGAAGCTGAACTTTGCTCTGTCTTAGATGACACGTTCAGCAGTCATCTTACGACACGTGACATGATGGAAAGCACCTCGCTCTGCAATTTGTGAAATTCATTCATCATCGCTTCCACATCCATTGGACCTGCGCCTTGTCCGCGCTTCTCCGCGAGCCAAAGTTTCAGCAGCCCGGCCACCCGGCCAGAGTCGCCATTGACCTTGGCCAAGTCGGCAACTGCTAGCCATGATCAACCCATCAGAGGCGGTATGGTATTGGGTGCCGAACATAGCATCAGATTCAAATCGTACCATCTACCATGCCATAAAAACGGAGTGCTTGGCGATGCAAAAATTTGCCAGGCAGTGCCACGCCAAGAATGAAAAAAGCCCGCAATTACGCGGGCTTAGGGCTGTTTTAATGCTCTTGGGTGCCAGTCTATGCCGGACGCGGGATTACTCCCACTCAATCGTCGCCGGCGGCTTGCCGCTGATGTCGTACACCACGCGGGAGATGCCGTCCACTTCGTTGATGATGCGGTTGGAGACGCGGCCGAGGAAGTCATACGGCAGGTGCGCCCAGTGCGCGGTCATGAAGTCGATGGTTTCCACCGCACGCAGGGAGACCACCCAGTCGTATTTGCGGCCGTCGCCCATCACGCCGACCGAACGCACCGGCAGGAACACGGTGAACGCCTGGCTGACTTTGTTGTACAGGTCGGCTTTGTGCAGCTCTTCGATGAAGATGGCGTCGGCGCGGCGCAGCAGATCGCAGTACTCTTTCTTCACTTCGCCCAGCACGCGCACACCCAGACCTGGGCCCGGGAACGGGTGACGGTACAGCATGTCGTACGGCAGGCCCAGCTCCAGGCCGATCTTGCGCACTTCGTCTTTGAACAGCTCTTTCAGCGGCTCGACCAGGCCCAGCTTCATCTCTTTCGGCAGGCCGCCCACGTTGTGGTGCGACTTGATCACGTGCGCTTTGCCGGTGGCGGAAGCGGCGGATTCGATCACGTCCGGATAGATGGTGCCCTGTGCCAGCCATTTCACCTGCTCTTGCTTGCAGGCTTCTTCGTCGAACACTTCAACGAACACGCGGCCGATGATTTTACGCTTGGCTTCCGGTTCGTCCACGCCCGCCAGTGCGGTCAGGAAGCGGTTTTCCGCCTCGACGTGTACGATGTTCAGGCCGAAGTGGTCGCCGAACATTTCCATCACCTGCTTGGCTTCGTTAAGGCGCAGCAGGCCGTTGTCGACAAACACGCAGGTCAGGCGCTTGCCGATCGCGCGGTGCAGCAGCATCGCGGTCACGGAGGAGTCAACGCCGCCGGACAGGCCGAGGATCACGTGGTCTTCACCCACCTGCTCGCGGATGCGCTCGACCGCATCTTCGATAATGGTGGCCGGCGTCCACAGGGCTTCACACTGGCAGATGTCCAGTACGAAGCGCTCCAGCATGCGCTGGCCCTGACGGGTGTGGGTCACTTCCGGGTGGAACTGCACGCCGTAGAAGCGTTTTTCTTCGTTGGCCATAATGGCGAACGGGCAGGTGTCGGTGCTGGCGACGGTCACGAAGTCGGACGGGATCGCGGTCACTTTGTCGCCGTGGCTCATCCACACGTCCAGCAGCGGTTTGCCGGCCGGGCTGATGGCGTCTTCGATGTCGCGCAGCAGCGCGCTCTCGTTGACGATTTCCACCTGCGCGTAGCCGAACTCGCGTTCGTTGGAGCCCTGCACATGGCCGCCCAGCTGCATCGCCATGGTCTGCATGCCGTAGCACACGCCCAGCACCGGCACGCCGGCGTTGAACACGTAGTCAGGGGCGCGCGGGCTGCCGGCTTCGGTGGTGCTTTCCGGGCCGCCGGACAGGATGATGCCGCTTGGGTTGAATTCGCGGATCTGCGCTTCGCTAACGTCCCAGGCCCACAGTTCGCAGTAAACGCCGATTTCGCGCACGCGGCGGGCGACCAGTTGGGTGTATTGCGAACCGAAGTCCAGTATGAGGATGCGATGCTTATGGATATTTTGTGTCATGTGAGGCGAATTCCAGCAACAAGAGAAAAAGAGCGAAAATGTATGTTTTCGGGATGGGGCTTGGCGCCCCACCCCGGCCTCTCACTCAGGAGAGGTTAAGGCATCAGCCCATGCGGTAGTTCGGCGACTCTTTGGTGATGGTCACGTCGTGCACGTGGCTTTCCTGAATGCCGGCGCCGCTGATGCGCACGAACTCCGCCTTGGTGCGCAGATCGTCGATGGTGGCGCAGCCGGTCAGGCCCATGCAGGAGCGCAAGCCGCCCATCTGCTGGTGCACGATAGCTTTCAGCATGCCTTTATAGGCCACGCGGCCTTCGATACCTTCCGGCACCAGTTTGTCGGCGGCGTTATCGGTTTGGAAGTAACGGTCGGAAGAGCCTTTGGACATCGCGCCCAGCGAGCCCATGCCGCGGTAAGATTTGAACGAACGGCCCTGATACAGCTCGATTTCGCCCGGAGACTCTTCGGTGCCCGCCAGCATGGAGCCGACCATCACGCAAGAGGCGCCCGCGGCGATCGCTTTGGCGATATCGCCGGAGAAGCGGATGCCGCCGTCGGCGATAACCGGGATGCCGGTGCCTTCCAGCGCTTCCACCGCGTCGGCGATGGCGGTGATCTGCGGCACACCCACGCCGGTCACGATACGGGTGGTGCAGATGGAGCCAGGGCCGATACCCACTTTCACCGCGCTCACGCCGGCTTCAGCCAGCGCTTTGGCGCCCGCTGCGGTCGCGACGTTGCCGCCGACGATCTGCAGATCCGGGTATTTGGCGCGGGTTTCGCGGATGCGCTGCAACACGCCTTCGGAGTGGCCGTGCGAGGAGTCGATCAGCAGGACGTCAACGCCCGCCGCCACCAGCGCGTCAACGCGCTCTTCGTTGCCGGCGCCGGCGCCGACCGCCGCGCCCACGCGCAGACGGCCGTGCTCGTCTTTACAGGCGTTCGGCTTACGTTCCGCTTTCTGGAAGTCTTTAACGGTGATCATGCCCAGCAGATGGAAGCTGTCGTCCACCACCAGCGCTTTTTCTACGCGCTTTTCGTGCATCTTCTGCAGCACCACGTCGCGCGCTTCACCTTCTTTCACGGTGACCAGGCGATCTTTCGGCGTCATCACCGCGGTGACCGGCTGGGTCAGATCGGTCACGAAGCGCACGTCGCGGCCGGTGATGATGCCGACCAGCTCGTTGTCTTCGGTAACGACCGGGTAACCGGCGAAGCCGTTGCGCGCGGTCAGCTCTTTCACTTCCTGCAGCGTGGTGGCCGGGGTAACGGTCTGCGGGTCGGTGACTACGCCGCTTTCATGTTTTTTCACGCGGCTGACTTCTTCAGCCTGGCGCTCGATGGACATGTTTTTGTGGATGAAGCCCAGGCCGCCTTCCTGCGCCAGCGCGATGGCCAGGCCGGATTCGGTAACGGTATCCATGGCTGCGGACAGCATAGGGATGTTCAGGCGGATGGTTTTGGTCAGTTGAGTGCCGAGCTCTGCGGTGTTAGGCAGAACCGTGGAGTGGGCTGGAACCAGGAGGACGTCGTCAAACGTCAGAGCTTCTTTAGCGATACGTAGCATGGGCAATATCTCACCAGGGTGGGCTGTGAAAAAGATAAAATATTGCCGCGGCATTATACAGAGCGGAATCGGTTGCCTCCAGCACTTTCTTACAAAAAGTCTTGATTACCTTTTTCAGCCATGTAGTATCGACCAATTAAGTGATTGTTTTGAAATTTGATCTGGGTCACATGTCGCTACCTGTTTCGCCTTCCATTTTTACCGTAAGCCGCCTGAATCAGACGGTTCGCCAACTGCTGGAAAGGGAAATGGGGCAGATTTGGCTCTCCGCCGAGATCTCCAACCTCTCCCAGCCCGCCTCCGGCCACTGGTATTTCACGCTGAAAGACGACCGCGCCCAGGTGCGCTGCGCGATGTTCCGCAACAGCAACCGCCGCGTCACCTTCCGGCCGCAAAACGGCCAGCAGGTCTTGGTGCGCGCCAGCATCACGCTGTATGAACCGCGCGGCGACTACCAGCTGATCGCCGAGAGCATGCAGCCCGCCGGCGACGGCCTGCTGCAGCAACAGTTCGAGCAGTTGAAACAGCGCCTGAGCGCCGAAGGGCTGTTCGATCAGCAGTTCAAGCAGCCGCTGCCCGCACCGGCCAAACGCGTCGGGGTGATCACCTCCGCCAGCGGCGCGGCGCTGCACGATATCCTGCAGGTGTTGCAGCGGCGCGATCCGTCGCTGCCGATCGTCATCTACCCCACCTCGGTGCAGGGCGCGGAAGCGCCGATGCAGATCGTGCGCGCCATTGAGACCGCCAACCGCCGCGATGAATGCGACGTGCTGATCGTCGGCCGCGGCGGCGGTTCGCTAGAGGATCTGTGGAGCTTCAACGACGAACGCGTGGCGCGGGCGATCTTCGCCAGCCGCATTCCGATCGTCAGCGCCGTCGGCCATGAAACCGACGTCACCATCGCCGACTTCGTCGCCGACCTGCGGGCGCCGACCCCTTCCGCCGCCGCCGAACTGGTGAGCCGCAATCAGCTCGAGCTGTTGCGCCAGCTGCAGTCGCAGCAGCAGCGGCTGGAGATGGCGATGGATTACTACCTGGCGCAGCGTCAGCAGCAGTTCACCCGCATTCATCACCGTTTACAGCAGCAGCATCCGCATCTGCGCCTGGCGCGCCAGCAGACGCTGCTGTTCAAGCTGCAGCGCCGGATGGAAGACGGCATGCAGCAGCAGCTGCGCCTGNCCGCCCGCCGCAGCGAACGCGCCCAGCAGCGGCTGGCGCAGGTGCAGCCGCAGGGCCGCATTCACCGCTACCAGCAGCGCGTGCAGCAGCAGGAATACCGTCTGCAGCAGGCGATGGAGCGGCAGCTCAACGCCTACCGCCAGCGCTTCGGCGTGGCCTGCAGCCAACTGGAAACCGTCAGCCCGTTGGCGACGCTGGCGCGCGGCTACAGCGTGACGCAAACTCCGCGCGGCGAGCTGCTGAAAACCACCAAGCAGGCGCAGGTCGGCGAACTGCTTAAAACCCGCCTGCAGGACGGCTGGGTGGAAAGTGAGGTGAAAACCATCACCGTCGCCAAAAAGCCGCGCAAGAAGCGCGCGGCCGAGTAAGCCTTACTCCAGCGTAAAACGCTCGCTCGGTTCGCCGTTCACCCACAGCGCGCGCGTTTCGCCTTCCGGCAGGCTGAGCGCCAGCGTGCGCCAGGCCGGGCGGAAACGCCCTTCCGTCGTGATATCCAGCATGATGCGCTGAGGGTCGCAGCGCATTTCCCAGCGCAGCCACAGCGCATCGCCCTGCCGCCAGCCTTCGCTTTCACCGTCGTCCTCAAACAACAGCCCGCTGCTTGCGCCGCAGCCCTTGAGCGGAAACAGCCGCAGCTCGCGCCGATCGTCGGCGGCCACGTCCACATGCGCCAGCCGCTGCGACAGCGGCAGCGCCGCCCCGGCGCGCACCAGCAGCGGCAGACGCTCCAGCGGCGCCGCCAGCGTCACCGTCTGGCCGCCGCCGAACCACTGGCCGCTGTAGAAGCAGTACCAGCCTTCGCCGTTGTCCGGCAAATACACCGAACGCCGGCGCTGCCCCGGTTCCACCACGCTGGCCACCAGCAGATCGCGGCCGATCAGAAAATCGTCGTTCTCGCCGAAGGTGCGCGCATCCTGTTCGTGATCGAGGAAGGTCGGGCGCAGCATCGGCTCGTCGTCGGCGCAGGCCTGCCACAGCAGAGTGTAGAAATACGGCAGCAGCCGGTAACGCAGGTTGATCGCCTCACGCACCGCCGGGGTGGCGGCCGGGTACATCCAGGGCTCGTTGACCGTAGCATCGTCGTTCCAGGAGTGGATGGTGAAACGCGGGTGCATCACGCCGTTTTGCACCCAGCGCACCAGCAGCTCCGCGTCCGGTTTGTCGCCGGAGAAGCCGCCGACGTCGTGGCCGAGGTTATACAGCCCGGACAGGCTCATGCCCAGCCCCATGCGGATGTTGTAGCGCAGCGTCTGCCAACTGGTGCGGTTGTCGCCGCTCCAGGTCTGCACATAGCGCTGCATGCCGGCACAGCCGGAGCGCGAGATCAAGTACGGCCGCCGCTGCGGCGCGAAGCGCTGCTGGGCCTCCATCGAGGCGCGCATCATCAGCAATGGCATCACCGGTCGGATATGCTTGATGGCGATCGGCCGCCCAAAGCCGTGGCAGCGCGCTTCGCCGTCCCACACTTCGTATTCGTTGTTGTCGTTCCAGGTCGAATCGATGCCCATCTCCAGCAGCTGCTGCGTGACGCCCTGCTGCCACCAGCGCACCGTCGCCGGATTGGTGAAGTCGAGGTGCGATCCCTCGTCGTCCCAGAAGCTGGAGCGCTCCGGCGCGTCGCTTTGCGAATCGCGGATAAACAGCCCCTGCGCCGCCACCGCCTGATACTGCGGGTGATCCTGCAGCAGGCACGGCTTGATGTTGGCCGCCAGCCTGAGGCCGGCGTCGTGAAACGCCTGGCTGAGCAGCTTGGGCTGCGGCACCTTGTCGTAGTTCCAGTTGAACACGTAGCGCTTGTTGTTGATCGAGGTGTAGCCCGACGACAGCTGGAAAGAGTCGCAGGGAATGGCGTGCTGGCGGCACAGCGCAATGAACTGTTGCAGCTGCTGCTGGGCGTCCGGCGCGTCGGTGTAGTGCATGGTCGAGCCGCTGTAGCCCAGGCTCCACTTCGGCCCGAAGTGGGTGCGGCCGGTCAGGCGCACGAACGCCTTGGTGACGTCCAATACCTTCGGCCCGAGGAACAGGTAGTAATCCAGATCGCCCGCTTCGGCCTGATAGCGGCGATAGGCCGTATGGTAGTTGTCTATCTCGTTGCCCAGATCCAGCCAGCAGCTGCTCAGGTTATCGTAGAACAGGCCAAAGCTCGCCTCCGGCCCACGGGTGATGGTGAACGGAATGTGTTTGTACAGCGGATCGGTGCTGGCCGCGTTGTACCCCATGGCGTCCAGATTGCGCATCTCGAAGCGGCGGCCGGTGCGCTCCAGATCGCCGGTTTTCTCCCCCAGGCCGTAATAGCGCTCATCGGCGAAGCGGCGTTGGTAGTGCGCCACGCCGTCGCCGTGCGCATTGAGCAGGTAGGCGCTGGTTGGCCGATCCGCCGCCAGCGGCCGCCACTCGCCGGCGGCATTGCAATGCTCCCATTCCAACCACAGCGGCTGATGCACCGTCACGCGCAGCAGCGGCGTGCTGACCACCAGCCGACCGCTCTCCTGGCGCAGCTGATAGCCCGGCAGGCTGAAGCCGGCGACGCTGAGCCGTTCGCGCCCTTCCCAAGGCACATCCTCCTGCGGCGCGATGCTCCAGGTGCGATCCAGCGCCAGCTCGCCGTTGCGCTTGATCAACACGCGGAACAAACCGTCTTCCAACACGTACAGACAGAAACGGTGACGTTCATCGACCAGCAGCTCGACATGGTCGGCATGCTGCGCCGCCAGCGTCCAATTTTTCAAGGTTTTCATAAATATCCCACTTAGCTGTGTGAAGGGGTTTTCTTACCGCCGCGCTCGGCGATCAGGGCAATCAGGAACACAGCGCCGATCAGATCGAAGAAGCCCATGGCGATAAACAGCGGGTTGAAGCCAATGGTGTCGGACACCGCGCCGATCAGGAGCGTGAACAGGAAGCTGGCGATCCAGGCGCTGGAGCCGCGCATGCCGTTGACCGTCGCCATCTGGTTTTTATCGAACGACTCCACCACCAGCGCGCTGAGCATGCAGGAGATCACCTGGTGGCCGAAGCCGCCGATCGAGATCAGCGCGATCGCCACATAGGGATTTTGGGTGATCGCGACGAACGCCAGCGACACCATCAGGAAAGCGCCGGTCACCGAGCTGGCGACCACGGAGTTGACGCGGCTGCAGCCGAACCATTTGCGATACAGGGTGGTGAGATAGCCGCTGGCGACGCTGCCGATATCCGCCGCCAGGAACGGCAGCCAGGCGAACATCGCGATCTGTTTCAGATCCATGCCGCGTTCGGTGGCCAGGTACAGCGGCACCCAGAAACTGAATACCGCCCAGGCCGGCTCGGCGAGAAAGGCCGGGATGGCGATGCCGTAAAACTTCTTGTTCTGGCACAGGCTGGCCAGCGAAGTGAAGAACGGCAGCTTCGGCAACACCGGCTCGTTGTCTTCGCGGATCAGATCCAGCTCCTGCTGGCTAAGGTTCGGGTGCTGCTGCGGCGAGTGGTAGAACAGCCACCACAGCACTACCCAGATCAGCGCCAACCCGCCGGAGAACAGGAACGCCCCCTGCCAGCCGAAGGAGACGTGAGCGATGACAATGATCGGCGGCGCCAGCATGGCGCCGATGGAGAAACCGACGCCCGCCCAGCCGGCGGCGATCGGCCGCTCCTTTTTCGGGAACCAGTCGGAGATCGCCTTGGCGTTGGCCGGGGTGGCCGCCGCCTCCGCGCCCCCCATGAAGAAGCGCAGAATGGCCAATTGCAGCCAGCTGCCGGCGCCGGCGTGCAGCATGCATACCACCGCCCAAATGCCGGCGCAGATCAGAAAGCCCATCTTCAGGCCGATAACGTCGATCAGCCAGCCGCAGATCGGCTGGAACACCGTGTAGGCCAGCTGGAACGACGCCACTACCCAGGCATATTGCTCGGTGCTCATGTTCAGGCTGGATTTCAGCTCCGGCGCCAGAATGCCCAGCGAGTTGCGGGTGATGTAGTTGACCGTCACGCCCAGCAAGAACAGCGCCAGCATCCACCAGCGCAGCGATTTGAACTTGCGCCGGCCGCTCTGCGCGACCGCCTGATTGATCTCCACACTCATCGGTTCTCTCCCCGCGGCCGCCGGTTACGGCGACGCGCGTTTTGGTAGGGTACGTTGTGCTATCAAACACGGGACGGTGAAAACGGATCGGCGCCGTATCATTTGCCGACAGACAATCACAACCCCATGATTTATTTTTTGTTTTCTTTTTCGCACACCGTTAAAATTGGACTGACAGGTCGTTAAAATTGGTGTACCAATGCAGACTACTCAGCGATAGCGCACAGCGAAACGGGGTTTTTTGCAAAGATTTTCACTGGCGGGTGAAAAAATAGCCATAATGACCGTTAAATCCGGTCAAGACGCTGAAAATGCGCAGTGAAAATATTCTCATGGACGAATTTGAAGGAGATCACAAAATGAACGGAAAGCTGAAAATCCAGGAGATCGCCCGCCAAACCGGGCTGTCGATCAGCACCGTTTCCCGCGTGCTGGCCGGCAAGGCCAACACCAGCGCCGAGGCGCGCCGCAAGGTGTTGGACTGTGCGCAACAAAATGGCATTCTGCAGGGCATTTCCAGCGGCCGGCTGATGCTGAACAACGTGATGGTGTTCGCGCCGCAACGCGCGTTCGACGTGCGCACCGACATCTTCTACTACAAGGTCATTCAGGGCATTGCCGCCGCGCTGATGGAGCACGAGGTGCGCATCCGCTACTGCGGGCTGGAAGAGCAACACAGCGACGGCGCGCTGTTTCTGGAAAAGATGAGCGATCCGCACACCGAAGCGGCGCTGATCATCGGCATCGACGACGAGCATATCCACACCCTGGCCGCCGATCTGCACAAGCCCTGCGTGCTGATCAACTGCAGCGATCGGCAGATGCGGCTGGACAGCGTCTCGCCGGATCATCAGCTGATCGGCGATTACTCCGCCAGCTACCTGTTCCAGCAAGGGCACAGCCATATTCTCAACCTGCAGTGTCTGCGCCGCCACACCATGGAGCTGCGGCTGGCGGGCATCCGGCAGGCCTACGCCCGGCATCATCTGCCGTTCGACGACGGCCGCCATCTGATCACCACCTCCGGCTTCGGCGGCGAAGAGGCCGAGCAGGCGCTGACCACCTATCTCAACGGCATCCACGGTCACGCCCCGCTGCCAACGGCGATCCTGGCCGGCGGCGACTACATGGCGGTCGGGGCGGTCAAGGCGCTCAACAAGCGGGGCCTGAACGTGCCGGGCGACGTGTCGGTGATGAGCACCGACGGCTTCAACCTGGCGGAAATCCATGACGTGCCGCTGACCTCGGTGCAGGTGCCGCGCGACGAACTGGGTTACGAAGCGATCCAACTGCTGCAGAGGCGCATGCTGCGCGCCGACGCGCCGCCGTGCAATCTGCTGCTGCACGGCCGGCTGGCGGTGCGCGCCTCGGTGCGGCGCATCAGCCCGCACAAGACCGCGCCGGCGGTGAGCACGCATGACCACAGGCTTTATGACGAGTAGGCTACACTTAGGCACAGTGCATTCATTCGATGAGGTAAAATTTTTTGCCTAAGGAGAGCCACTATGCCAGCCCAGCGCATGCGTTCCGTCATTCCTCCCTACATGCTGCGCCGCATCATTGAACACGGCAACGCCCCGCAGCGCGACTGCGCGCTGCACACCCTGAACCACGTGCAAAGCCTGCTCGGCAACAAGCCGCTGCGTTCGCCGACCGAGAAAAACGCCCGAGCCGGCGAAGCGCTCCGCGATATCTACGACGCCCAGAACGGCACCCAACTGCCTGGCAAACCGGTGCGCAAAGAGGGCCAGCCCAGCAACCACGATGTGGCGGTGGACGAAGCCTACGACTACCTCGGCGTCACCTACGATTTCTTCTGGCAGGCCTACCGCCGCAACTCACTGGATAACCAGGGGCTGCCGCTGGTCGGCAGCGTACACTACGGCAAGGAGTACCAGAATGCCTTCTGGAACGGCCAACAAATGGTGTTCGGCGACGGCGACGGCGAGATTTTCAACCGTTTCACCATCGCCATCGACGTGGTCGGCCACGAGCTGGCGCACGGCGTGACCGAGAGTGAAGCCGGGCTGATCTACTACCAGCAGTCCGGGGCGCTCAATGAGTCGCTGTCCGACGTATTCGGCTCGTTGGTCAAGCAGTTCCACCTGCAGCAAACCGCCGATAAAGCCGACTGGCTGATCGGCGCCGGGCTGCTCGCCAAGGGCATTAAAGGCAAAGGGCTGCGCTCGATGTCGGCCCCCGGCACCGCCTACGATGACCCGCTGCTGGGCAAAGATCCGCAGCCCGCCAGCATGAAGGATTACATCCAGACCAAGGAAGACAACGGCGGCGTGCACCTCAACTCCGGCATTCCCAACCGCGCCTTCTACCTGGCGGCGACGGCGCTCGGCGGCTTCGCCTGGGAGAAAGCCGGCTACGTCTGGTATGACACGGTGTGCGACAAAGCGCTGCCGCAAAATGCCGACTTCGCCACCTTCGCCCGCGCCACGGTGAAACATGCGCAAGCGCGTTTCGACCAGAGCGTGGCGGACAAGGTGCAGCAAGCCTGGCATCAGGTGGGGGTGGAATAATGAAACCGCTGCCGACGCTCAATCAGGATACGGTCATTGAGCTGGCGCGCGAGGGAGGCTTCGCCTACATTCCCAAACTGGCGGGCCAGCGCCGCATCGCGCTGGCCGATATCACGCCGGAACAGCGGCAGCGCCTGAATCAGTTGCTGAACCAGACGCTGCCCTATGCGCAGGAAGAAGGCCAGCCCAACTCCCCCGGCTGCGGTGACCAGCGCTACTACCGCGTACAGATCAACTACACCAGCCCCACCCTGAGCACCGAGATCGTGCTGTTAATCCCGGAAAGCAGCGCGCCGCAAGCGCTGGTGGATCTGTGGAAAACCGGCCAGGTGGATGAGTGAGGGCTTACAGCGGCTGATAGCTGAAATTCACCCGTTTTTTGGAGATCAGCCCGTGCCCGTTCTGGCACAGGTAATCCACCGCCCCGCAGGCCTTCAACTCTTGCAGCGGCTGCCCGCACTCCGGGCAGCTCGCCTGCTGCCGATAATCACGCTGACAGGCGGCACAATGGTAGTGACCCGCTACCCAATTCATGGTCTGACGACAGTGCGGACAATGCGCATCCATAACGGCTCCCAGGTTAAATCGCGCCCCATGAGCGCAAGAAATAGATCCCCAACGCGGTGGTGAAGAACGACCCGACGGTGGTGATAGCGATAATGTTAGCCGCCAGCGTGGCGTTGCCGCCCATGGCGCGCGTCATCACATAGCTGCCCGAAGCGGTCGGCGTGGCGGAAAACAGGAAGATGATGCCCAACGCCGCGCCGTGAAACCCGCACAGCCAGCCGGCCAGCGTCATCAGGAACGGCACCAGAAACAGCTTGGCCGCCGACGACAGCGCCGCCACGTTGGACGAGCGGAACATGGCGCGGAAATCCAGGCTGGCGCCGGTGCACAGCAGCGCCAACGGCAGCGACAGCGCGGAGATATAGCTGCCGGTCTGGCGGATCACGGTCGGGATGCCCAGCCCGGTTTGCGCATACAGCAGCCCGCACACCAGGCCGATGATCAGCGGATTGGTGACGATGCTGCGCAGCAGCGACAGGTGGCTGATTTTCTTGCCCTGCCCGCCCTGCAGGCTGCGCGTGAGGGTGATGACCGACAGTATGTTGAACAGGATCACCGTCACGGTCAGGTACAGCGAGGCGAGCGCAATGCCTTCGCTGCCGTAGGCGGTCATGGCGTAGGCCAGACCGACGATGGCGGTGTTGGCGCGAAAGCCGCCCTGTACGAACACCCCGCGCTCACGCGGTTCTTTCACCAGCCACTTGGCCGCCAGCTCCAAGAGCAGGAAGGTCGCCAGCGTGCCGACTGCGCCGAACAGCACCAGCGGCAGATTGCCAAGCAGCTGCGGATGGTTGGTGGCGATGCTGAAAAACAGCAGGCACGGCAGCGCCAGATTGAACACCAGGCGGGTCGCGCCGTCGACGAAGCGGTCATCCATCAGGCGCCAATGGCGCAGCAGGATCCCCAGCAGCATCATCAGCAAATTCGGCACGGTGACGTTAAACGCAAAACTCCAGGTTTCCCAGGACATGGTGTTCCTTCAGGCAGGCGAGGTAATCCTCAGATAATAAAACGATTTCGGGCCAATAAAAAAGGGCGCGGCATCACTGCCGCGCCCCTCATGAGCGATTACTTGCTCTTTTTCAGGTGGCTCATCAGGCGCTTGCGCTTACGCATCTGGGTTGGCGTCAGCAGATTGCGTTTACCGGCGAACGGGTTGTCACCCTCTTTGAACTGGATGCGGATCGGCGTCCCCATCACGTTCAGCGAGCGGCGGAAGTAGTTCATCAGGTAGCGCTTGTACGAATCGGACAGATCGCTGACCTGGTTGCCGTGGATCACCACGATCGGCGGGTTGTAAC
Source organism: Serratia sp. 506_PEND (assembly GCF_001076875.1). Lineage (NCBI taxonomy): Bacteria > Pseudomonadati > Pseudomonadota > Gammaproteobacteria > Enterobacterales > Yersiniaceae > Serratia > Serratia sp. 506_PEND. The sequence continues at coordinate 40,036 of NZ_JVEL01000372.1, read as the reverse complement.
CGCCGGCGTGGGCGTATTTCAGCTTCACGCGGCGGCCGCGCACCAACGGCGGCTGGTGATCGTCCACCGCCATCTGCATGATTTTGGTCAGCATCGAGGTGTTTACGCGGCGGGTTGCGCACTCGTAGGCTTCCTGTACCGATTCGAACAGGTTGCCGACGCCGCTGCCGTGCAGGGCGGAAATGAAGTGCACGCGCGCGAAGTCGACGAAGCCCAGACGCAGATCGAGCATTTCTTTCACATGCTCGCGATCTTCTTCACTCATGCCGTCCCATTTGTTGACCGCAATCACCAGTGAGCGCCCACTATTGAGGATAAAGCCGAGCAGCGAGAGATCCTGATCGGAGATGCCTTCACGCGCGTCGATCACCAGCAGCACCACGTTGGCGTCTTCAATCGCCTGCAGGGTCTTGATCACCGAGAACTTCTCGACGGTTTCGGTCACCTTGCCGCGTTTGCGCACCCCGGCGGTGTCGATCAGCACGTATTCGCGTTCGTCGCGCACCATTGGAATGTAGATGCTGTCGCGGGTGGTGCCCGGCATGTCATACACCACCACGCGTTCCTCGCCCAGGATGCGGTTAGTGAGCGTAGACTTACCGACGTTCGGGCGGCCGACGATCGCCAGCTTGATCGGCAGATCCTGCGGGTTGAACGCTTCTTCCGGCTCTTCGTCTTCTTCGCCTTCCAGCGTTTCACCGTTTTGCTCAGCCCAGTAAGCGGCGTTGGCCTCTTCCTCGGTCAGCTCGACGTCTTCCGGTTTTTCCGGCACGAACGGCACCAGCACGTGTTCGATCAGTTGGGTCACGCCGCGGCCGTGGGAAGCGGCGATAGCGAACACTTCCCCCAGGCCGAGCGAGTAGAAATCAGCGGTGGCGGTGTCCGGATCCAGGCCGTCGGTCTTGTTGGCCACCAGGAAGGTCGCCTTCTGGCGGCTGCGCAGGTGCTGGGCGATGCCCTGATCCGCCGGCATCAGGCCGGCGCGGGCGTCGACCATGAACAGCACGATGTCCGCTTCTTCGATCGCCAGCAGCGACTGGCCGGCCATGCGCGTTTCGACGCCGTCTTCGGTGCCGTCGATGCCGCCGGTATCGACGATGATGAATTCATTGCCTTCGATTTCAGCACGACCATACTTGCGGTCACGCGTCAGCCCCGGGAAATCCGCCACCAGCGCATCACGCGTATGGGTTAAACGGTTGAACAAGGTGGATTTACCCACATTCGGGCGCCCGACCAGCGCGACGACAGGTATCATTGTTGAAGCCTCATTACTTAATAATCAATGCGTTACTGCACTGTGGATAGACACCAGCGGTGCAGCTTATAAAATACGAAACGGCCCCTGAACATTCAGGAGCCGTTTTCCCCTTCATCTTTCGCGCCACAGCGGCGTTGTCTGCGCACCTTCGCCTCGGTCACTTAGCTCACTTAGCTCACTAAGCTCCCGAGGACTCATGCGCTTGCCGCCTGGCTGCAACCCGAAATCTTTCGGGCGCAAGAAGGATCACGACGAGCGGCGTTAGCGGGTGAAAGCGTAAACTTTCCCGCCGCGAGCCTGGATGATCAGCTTGTCGCTGGCCACCATCGGCGCAGACAGGAAGCCGGAGCTGTCCACTTCCTGCTGGGCGACAAAACGGCCATCGGTGGTGTTGATCCAGTGCAGATAGCCTTCGGCGTCACCGGTCACCAGATAACCATTATACATCACCGGCGGCGTCAGGTTACGGTGCAGCAGATCGCTCTGCGTCCACACGGTCACGCCGCCTTCGGTGCTGAGCGCCACCACGCGATCGTTCTGGTCGATCAGGTAGATGCGGCCCGCGTCGACGATGAAATCATTCACCGAACCCAGTTCGCGTTTCCAGATGATCTGGCCGGAACGCAGATCCAGCGCCGTCAGGTTGCCGTTGTAACCCAGCGCGTAGACCACGCCGTCAACGATCACCGGCGTGGTGTCCACGTCGTTCAGGCGATCGATTTCGGTCGCGCCGCTCGGCTGAGAAATGCGCTGTTGCCAGATAATCTGGCCCTGCTGCATCAGCACGGCGCTGACGCGGCCGTTGTCACCGCCGACGATGGCGGCGCCAAAGGCGACGGCCGGCGCGGATTCACCGCGCAGCGACAGCGAAGGCATGTCCAGGTTAACTGTCCACTTCACCGCGCCGTCGGCTTCATTCAGCGCCTGCAGCATGCCGTTGGAGGTGTGCACCAACACCATGCCGTCGCTGACAACCGGACGGGAGATCGCTTCGCCGGCCACTTTGGTCTGCCAGGCGATGGCGCCATCGGCGGTGTTCAATGCGTAAACCACCGCTTTTTCGCTGCCGACGTAAACCTTGTCGCCCGCGACCGTCAGGCCGCCCGACAGCAGCGCAGACAGGTTGCTGGAGAAGAAGCCGGTCTTCTCGGAGAGATTGACCTTCCACTTCTCGTTGCCGCTGTCGGCGTCCATCGCTTTCACGATGCCGAAGCGATCGGCGGCGTAAATGGTGCTGTCCTGATAGGCCGGACGCAGGTGGGAGTAATACTCACCGATGCCGTCGCCCACCGAGGTGCTCCACGCCTTGCTCGGCGTAAACTGATTTTCAACTTTCGGCAACGGCGACATGGTAACCACGTCTTCTTCGCTGTTAAACAGCGAGCAACCACTCAGCAAGGCAGCGGAAACCAGTCCGACCAAGAGTGTTTTACGCAATTGCATGGGAATTCCCCTTAGCTGGACAAGTTATTCAATTTCATGCGCAGCAGAACCTGCAGCGCCTGAGAAGCATTGGACTCAATGCCTTTGCTGTAAGCTTCGCGCGCGCCCTTGGCGTCGCCCTTGGCCAGCAATACATCGCCGCGCACATCCTGCATCATCGCCGCCCAGCCTTCGCCTTTCACGCCATCCAGCGTTTTCAGCGCTTCATCCAGCTTTTTCTCCTGCAGCTGGACGCGAGCCAGACGCAGGTCGATCATCGCCAACAGGTTGTCGTCTTTGGTCTGGCCCTGCGCCAGCGCCAGCTGCTGTTCCGCCTTGGCGAAATCATTCTGTTCGACAAAGTGCTTGGCCAACTGCAGCGCGGCCAGTACGCCGTAGCTGTTGCCGTTGGCCTGGACAAATTTCTCCGCGGCAGCCACGTCATCCGGCTTGCCGGCCGCCAGACGATCGCTGGCTTCCTGATAGGATTGCGATGCCGCCATCATGTTGGAGTTTTCATGGCTCTGCCAGTAACGCCAGCCAACCAGGGCACCAATTCCGAGCACCACGCCCACCGCCAGCGCTTTGCCGTTCTCGGCAAAGAACCGACGCAGTGCGTCGACTTGTTCGTTTTCAGTGGTATAGACTTCCACGGTGTCCTTCTCCTTAACCTAACATCAAAGCCAGACGCGCAGCGACTTCGCTTTGCGCCAGCGTTTCTTGTTCACCACTGCGCAGGTCTTTCACCACCACCTGCTGCGCCGCCACTTCGCTCTCACCCAGGATCAGCGCGATGCGCGCGCCCCATTTGTCCGCACGGGTGATCTGCTTCTTGAAGTTGCCGCCGCCGTAATTGGTCATCAGCTTCAGCTGCGGCGCCTCGTCGCGCACCTGTTCAGCCAGCCGCATCGCCGCGCTCTGGGTGCCCGCGCCGGAAGAGATGACGTACACGTCGATAGCCGACGGCGCCTTGAATTCCGGGTTGACCGCCTGTACCAGCAGCACCAGACGCTCAAGGCCCATGGCGAAACCGACCGCCGGGGTGGCACGGCCGCCCAGTTGCTCGACCAGGCCGTCGTAACGGCCGCCCGCGCAGACGGTGCCCTGCGCGCCCAGGCTGGTGGTCACCCACTCAAACACGGTGCGGTTGTAGTAATCCAGACCGCGCACCAGGCGCTCGTTAACGGTATATGGGATACCTGCCTGCGCCAAAAGTTCACACAGACCGGCGAAGTGAGCACGGGATTCTTCATCCAGGTACTCGGACAGGCGCGGCGCGTCGTTCAGCAGCGCCTGCACCTCAGGATTTTTGGAGTCCAGCACGCGCAGCGGGTTGCTGTACATGCGGCGTTTGCAGTCTTCGTCCAGCACCTCGACGTGCTGCTCCAGGAACGCCACCAGCGCGTCGCGGTAGTTGGCGCGCGCCTCCAGCGAACCGATGGAGTTCAGCTCCAGCTTGACGTGCTCGGCGATGCCCAGCGCTTTCCACCAGCGGGCGGTCAGCAGGATCAGCTCGGCGTCGATATCCGGGCCTTGCAGGCCGAACACTTCCGCGCCCAGCTGATGGAACTGGCGATAGCGGCCCTTTTGCGGGCGCTCGTAGCGGAACATCGGGCCGATGTACCACAGACGCTGTTCCTGATTGTACAGCAGACCATGTTCGATGCCGGCGCGCACGCAGCCGGCCGTCCCTTCCGGACGCAGCGTCAGGCTTTCGCCGTTGCGGTCTTCGAAGGTATACATCTCTTTTTCCACGACGTCGGTCACTTCGCCGATCGCGCGTTTGAATAACGGGGTCTGCTCTACAATCGGCAACCGGATTTCGCTGTAACCGTAGCCGCCCAGCACCTGCTTGAGGGTGCCTTCAATACGCTGCCATAATGCCGTTTCTTCCGGCAGGTAGTCGTTCATGCCGCGGATGGCTTGAATGTTCTTTGCCACGTGAGTTCTCTGTCCGTTGTCTGTAAAAATGAACCTGATTATAGGGACTTTGCCGCCCGGTATTCAACGCGGATGCGGTTTTCCGCCCTTCAGGTGCATAAACAAGCGGGCCAACAGGCCCGCCGTGTAGCGATAACGCTTATTTTTCCAGCAGATTGACCGTGATACGGTTGCTTTCGTCCATCATCGCGGCCTTGGCGCGAATCTTCGCTTCCAGCTGGTCGATCATCTGTTCGTTGTCGAAACGCTCTTTCTGGCGCACGCCGTCTTCGTAGAAGCCGCTCTTCTTGTGGCCGCCGGTCACGCCCATGGTGGACACCAGCGCTTCGCCCGGGCCGTTCACCACGCAACCGATGATCGAGACGTCCATCGGCGTGATGATGTCTTCCAGGCGCTGCTCCAGCGCGTTCACCGTGCCGATCACGTCGAACTCCTGACGCGAGCAGGTCGGGCAGGCGATGAAGTTGATGCCGCGCGCGCGGATGCGCAACGACTTCAGGATGTCGAAACCGACCTTCACCTCTTCGACCGGATCCGCCGCCAGCGAGATGCGCAGGGTATCGCCGATGCCTTCAGACAGCAGCATGCCCAGGCCGATGGCCGATTTGACCGACCCGCTGCGCGCGCCGCCGGCTTCGGTGATGCCCAGGTGCAGCGGCTGATCGATGCGCGACGCCAGCAAGCGGTAGGATTGCACCGCCAGGAACACGTCCGACGCCTTGACGCTGACCTTAAACTGGTCGAAGTTGAGGCGATCGAGGATGTCCACATGGCGCATGGCGGATTCCAGCAGCGCTTCCGGCGTAGGTTCGCCGTACTTCTCCTGCAGGTCTTTCTCCAGCGAGCCGCCGTTGACGCCGATGCGAATCGGGATGTTCTTGTCGCGGGCGCAGTCCACCACCGATCGAATGCGCGATTCGTTGCCGATGTTGCCCGGGTTGATGCGCAGGCAGTCTACGCCATATTCGGCAACCTGCAGCGCGATGCGATAATCGAAGTGGATATCGGCGACCAGCGGCACGTTGACCTGCTGCTTGATCAGCTTGAACGCCTCGGCGGCGTCCATGGTAGGAACCGAAACGCGGACGATGTCGACGCCCACGCGCTCCAGCGCTTTGATCTGATTAACCGTTGCTTCAACATCGGTGGTACGGGTGTTGGTCATCGACTGCACGGCAATCGGCGCGCCATCACCAATAGGCACCTTGCCGACGTAAATGCGTGTAGATTTTCGACGGTTGATGGGCGCTTGGTTATGCATTACTTACTCTCCATTGCTGCTCTGACATCACGACCAGCCGCGCGATTACTGCGCGGCGACGGTCAGGCGAGCAACACGGTTTGACTTAACGAACCGGCTTAAATCAACCGGTTTACCCTGATACTGGATCTGAACTGCCGCCGGCGCGCCGATGGTCAGTTTATACGGCGCAGTGCCGGTCAGGTTCAGCTTGCCGCCTTGCTTCTGGGTGCCGCTGAACAGCGTTTTACCGCTCGCGTCGGTCACCTGCAGCCAGCAGTCGGCGGAGAAATCCATCACCAGCGCGTTCGGATCGGCCGCCGGCGCAGCCACGCCCGCATCGGCGGTCGGCAACGGCGCTTGTGCCGCCGGCGCGGTTTCCGGCAGGGTGGTCTGGCTTGGCGACACCACGGCAGGCTGCTGGGCCGCGCTCGGCGCCTGGGCGGTCGCCGCAGGCGCCTGAGCCGCTGCGCCGGTATCAGCCGGCGCGGCGCTGTTGTCGGTCAACGGCACGTTGGTGCCGGCGTCGGCATTGCCGTCGGTCAGCGGCACGGACTGCCCTTCGTTATTCTGTGAAAGCTGTGCCGAGGATTGATCGGCCATGGTGGCGATCTCTTCCTGCTGCGCCTTGTGGTTTTGCCACCACCAGGCGCCGGTCAGGCCGATCACCACGAACACGATAAGCCAGGTGAAGCTCATCAGCCAGCCGTCGCGTTTCTTGCGGCGCTTGCCCAGCGAGAAACTTTGCATCGGCGCCACTTTCGCCATCTTCAACGGCGCCTGCTTGGCCAACATCGGCAGCAGTTCGTCTTCCGGCAGATGCACCAGCTTGGCGTAGGAACGGATGTAGCCGCGCACGAAGGTGGACGCGAGGTCAGCGGACACGCTGTCTTCCTCGATATCGCGCACGGTGGACATTTTGAGACACAGGCGTTCTGCAACGGTCTGTTGGCTCAGCCCGAGTTGCTCACGGGCCTGACGCAGGCGCTGGCCCGTCGTCATGGATACGGTTTTATCTTGGGAGGCTTCAGTATTCATTAGCTAAGAACTGCTGGTACTGTTTGGATTGTGGAAAACTTCGCGCTAGCTGCTTGCCATAGCGTTGAACGCTATCCTGGCGGCCGGCTAACGCGGCGAAACGAATCTGTAACCATAAGCTGCTGGCGCTGGCCGGCAGAACATGCTGATAAACATCCAATAAAAGTTGCGACTGGGCGCGCTTCCCTTCTCCAAATTGCTTTTCGGCCTCCGCCAGCAGCGGAGCGCCTTTGTCCGGATCGACTTTCAGCGCGCGGCTCAACAGCGTGCGCGCTTCATCGTTTTGTCCGGCCTTGAGAAAACAGTAACCTGCGTTTTCCAGGCTGTCGGCGACCTGGCCATAATCGGGCGCCAGCGCCGCAGCGCTAAACTGCTGTTGCGCCGGTACATACTGCCCTAAACCGCAAAGAAACGCACCGTAATTATTCAAGACGGTGCCATTGCCCGGCGCAAGTTTGAGCGCTTGCCGATAACGCTGTTCGGCCGCGGCATTTTCACCGTTCCGCTGCGCGTAGAGCGCCATGCCCAACTGCGTGCGGTAATCCTGCGGGGCCGCGTCCAGCGCCTTTTCCAGGTTCTGGCGCGCGGCGTCCATGTCGCCTTGCTGCAGGTACTCCAGGCCCAGTTGCAACCGCGTCTGGCCCGCCTCAGAGACTTGCGCTTCCTTTTCCGGCGCTGAACCGGAACACCCGGCCAACAGTCCGGCCGCCAGCCACACACCCCACAGTTTCAGCTTCATGCCCGCATTCATTTCCTTATCGGCCGCCAGCTAACGCCCATTAGCGTGAATATTTCACATAACAGGCTGTTAGATAACAAAAAAATGGTGCTATAGGATTCAGACCGCCCGTACGTTGATAGGTTCCCCGGCCATTTTCTTTTTCAGGGTACGCTTGGTACGGTCGATCACTTCACCCGCCAGTTGCCCGCAGGCGGCGTCGATATCGTCACCGCGGGTTTTACGAACAATAGTCGTAAAGCCGTATTCCATCAACACCTTGGAGAAACGATCCACCCGGCTGTTGGAGCTGCGGCCGTACGGAGCGCCCGGGAACGGGTTCCATGGGATCAGGTTGATCTTGCACGGCGTGTCTTTCAGCACTTCCGCCAGCTGATGCGCGTCGTCGGTGCTGTCGTTGATATGATCCAGCATCACATACTCGACGGTGACGCGGCCCTGGTTGGCGTTGGATTTCTCCAGGTAGCGACGCACCGCGGACAGGAAGGTTTCGATGTTGTACTTGCGGTTGATCGGCACGATCTCATCACGGATGGTGTCGTTCGGCGCGTGCAGCGAAATAGCCAGCGCCACGTCGATCATGTCGCCCAGCTTGTCCAGCGCCGGCACCACGCCGGAGGTAGATAGAGTCACGCGGCGTTTGGACAGGCCAAAGCCGAAGTCGTCCAGCATGATTTCCATCGCCGGCACCACGTTGTTCAGGTTGAGCAGCGGCTCGCCCATGCCCATCATCACCACGTTGGTGATCGGGCGTTGGCCGGTCACCTTCAGCGCGCCGATGATCTTCGCCGCGCGCCACACCTGGCCGATGATTTCCGACACGCGCAGGTTGCGGTTGAAGCCCTGCTGCGCCGTCGAACAGAATTTGCACTCCAGCGCGCAGCCTACCTGCGAGGAGACGCACAGCGTCGCGCGGTCGGCTTCCGGGATATATACGGTTTCGACCTGCTGATCGCCCACCTTGATCGCCCACTTGATGGTGCCGTCGGCCGAACGCTGTTCTTCCGCCACTTCCGGCGCGCGGATTTCCGCCACGCGCTGCAGCTTGCCGCGCAGGACTTTGTTGATGTCGGTCATCTGCTCGAAATCGTCGCAGCAGTAGTGGTAAATCCACTTCATCACCTGATCGGCGCGGAACGGTTTTTCGCCCATTTCGGCGAAGAACTCGCGCATTTGCTGGCGGTTCAGATCCAGCAGGTTGATTTTGGCCGCAGCCGGTTGCTCCACGTTAACGGAGGGGGTAGTCAGCGAATTATTTTCAGACACGGTGTGCTCGGACGTGATGGGTTCTAACATAATGATCTCTGGCCTCGTTATTACACGTTATGGCGCTAAAGAATGGACAGTAAGTTGTGCATTTCAGCCCGCATGATTCGGGTGGCGGCACTAAAAACACGCCCCTGACAAGTCGTCTTATCAGGGGCGCGGCATTGTACAAATTTTAGTAGCGGGTTTCTATGGCTGAAAGGCATTCAGGGCATTTTTATTGTTTCAGCCGGTGAATGCCTGGCTATCGGCTCAGAAACGGCACGATTAACGTGCGCAGATTTCGCTTTCGTTGAAGAAGTAAGCGATTTCACGCTGTGCGGATTCAACGGAGTCGGAACCGTGAACGGCGTTAGCGGTGAAGCTGTCCGCGTAGTCGGCGCGCAGGGTGCCGGCCAGTGCGTTGTCCGGGTTGGTTGCGCCCATGATGTCGCGGTTGCGCTGCACGGCGTTTTCAGATTCCAGAACCTGCACCATGATTGGGCCAGAGGTCATGAACTCAACCAGACCGTCGAAGAATGGGCGGCCTTTGTGCTCAGCGTAGAAGCCTTCAGCTTGTTCGCGAGTCAGACGCAGCATTTTAGCGGCGATGATTTTGAAACCGGCGCGCTCGAAACGCGCGTAGATAGCGCCGATGTCGTTGTTGGCTACAGCGTTTGGTTTAACGATGGAAAAGGTACGTTCTACGGTCATGATGGCCTCTGTATGACTTCCAAAACAGGCCGGTCTGCAATGTTGCCGGCCTTCTCAAGTGGCGCAGATTATATGTGCGCCGTTAACGCTTGCCTACGGGAAAATCAACATTTCATTAAAAAAATATGATCTTCCTGCGGCATTTCCGACCACGCGCCGCGTTACTGGGTCTTGTCGGTGGACGGAATCAAATTGCGCAGCCAACTGCCCCAGCGGCGCTGATAAAACGGCTGCGTATGGGCGATCAGATAGTGGCTGATGCCGCGCTCTTTCTCCGACACCAGACAGAAATCCACCGGCTCGTCATTCGGCGCCGTTTCGCTGGCGACGCTGCCGGCCTCGTTGATCAACGCCTCGATCTCCGCCGGCTCGGCGTCCACTTCCAGCCCGATCAGCAAATTCGGCTTCTCGTCCGCCGCCTGGTCGTGCATCAGCGCCAGAAATGCGCGGCGCACCGGCTTGCGCTGGCTGAACAGCGTGGTCAGCGCATCCACCATCGCCGACGGGTACTCTTCGGGCTGCCCCAACAGGATTTGGGTTTCTTTGTCGACGTAATGCTCCACCGGTTTGACGACGCCGCCGGTCGCCAGCAGCATCGCCACCTCTTCCGGATAGAACTCTTTGCCGTACTCCGCCTTCGGGTTGAGGAACAGATCCGCGCCCTGGGTGATTTCGAACAGCACCCGCGCCGGCATGGCGATGAACGGTTGTTCGTCCTCAACGGCCTTCTGCAACGCTTCCAGCGAGGTGAAGAACGGAATGATGCTGCCGCCGTCCTGCTTTTCCCAATGCTGGATATTGACCGGCGTATCCGCGTTCAGCGTGATGTCGCCGTCCTGCTGCACCTGCTCGCTGTCGCCGAGGATCAGCACCGTGGCCTCGAGCAGTTCACGGAAGAACGCCGGACGGTGGGCCGGCTCCGTCACCGCCAGCTTCAGCAGGCGTTCAAGCTCGTTCTCGCTCGGGGCGGCATCGTGATGATGGGAACTCATGGCAAACTCCAGGGATCAAATAGCGAGGCCCAGCATGCTGGGCCCCGAAGATAATGCGCATTCTAGCGCCCGACGCGGCGGGCGTTCAATTATTTGGCTTTGCTCAGCAACAGATTGGCCAGGGTGCGCACGCCCAGCCCGGTCGCGCCGGCCGACCACTGCTCCACCGCGCCTTTGCGGTAAGTAGCGGAACAGTCGATGTGCAGCCAGCCCTGTTGGTAATTCTTGACGAAGTGCGACAGGAAGGCCGCCGCGGTGCTGGCGCCGGCGGTGTAGGCCGGGCCGGCCACGTTGTTCAATTCGGCGAAGTTGGATGGCAGCTGGCTGCGGTGGAACTCGGCCAGCGGCAGACGCCAGAACGGCTCTTGCTCGGCGGCGGCGCTGCTGAGCAGCTCTTGCGCCAGCGCATCGTCGAAGCTGAACAGGGCGTGATAGTCGTTGCCCACCGCGGTTTTGGCCGCGCCGGTCAGGGTCGCGCAGTCGATAATCAGCTGCGGATTCTGCTCAGAAGCGTCGATCAGGCCGTCGGCCAGCACCAGGCGCCCTTCCGCATCGGTGTTCATCACCTCAACGGTTTTGCCGTTGCGATAGCGAATGATATCGCCCAGTTTGAAGGCGTTGCCGCTGACCATGTTGTCGGCGCAGCACAGGTACAGCTTCACGCGCTGCTTCAGGCCGCGCGCCGCCGCCAGCGCCAGCGCGCCGGTGATGGTCGCTGCGCCGCCCATGTCAGCCTTCATCGAATCCATAAAGGCGCTCTGTTTCAGGCTATAACCGCCCGTATCGAAGGTGATGCCCTTGCCGACCAGGCATGCGAACACCGGCGCATCCGGGTTGCCGGTCGGGTTGAAGTCCAGCGCCAGCAGCACCGGCGGGCGTTCGGAACCGCGGCCGACAGTGTGGATGCCGGCATAGTTCTGCTCGCGCAGATCTTCGCCCTTGGTGATGCGGTAGCTGACGGCATCGCAGCCGACGTCGCACATCAGATCGACGGCGCGGGTCGCCAGTTGCTCCGGCCCCAGCTCTTCCGCCGGCATATTGATGGTGTCGCGCACCCAGTCAACGATCTTCAGGCGCTTATCCAGCTCCTGACGCGCGGTTTCCGGCAGCTCGGCCCATTCGACGTTGCGCTGCCCTTTCGGCCCGCGGTAGCCCTGCCAAAACGCCCAGCTGTTTTCCAAATCCCAACCGTCGCCGGCCAGCTTGACGTTTTTGATGCCCTGGCCGTCAATTTTGCGGCCCGCGCGCTGGATCGCGCCCAGCTTGTCGGCGCCGGTCAGGTGGATGGTCATCCCTTCGCCGTTGGTGCTCAGCAGCGCTTTCTCGCCCCAGCGGGCGTCGGCAGGTTGTTGCGACAGCATGACCTGTATGAATTCTGTTGTCATAGCCTTCTTACTCCGGATTATTCTTTTATTAATCTTGTCGGATACAAAATAAACGGGCCGCCTATGGCAGCCCGTTACGCTATTTACTCCGCTTCATCTAACCAGACCAGCAGGATCGCTTCCAGTACTTTTTCGTTGGAAGCCTGCGGATCGTCATCGAACTCTTCCAGATCGCAGATCCACTGATGCATGTCGGTAAAACGCACGGTTTTCGGATCGGTGTCCGGGTATTGGTCGTACAGGGCTTCGCCGATTTCACGGCTGTCGGTCCACTTCAGTCCCATTATGATCTCCTGGTTGGCGCCGCGGCTAACAATTAATGCTCACGCGCGTGGTTGACGGTGTAACGCGGCATTTCGACCACCAGATCTTCGTCGGCGACCAGCGCCTGGCAGCTCAGACGGCTTTCAGGCTCCAGCCCCCAGGCTTTGTCCAGCATGTCGTCTTCCAGCTCGCTGCTCTCTTCCAGCGAATCGAAACCTTCACGCACGATGCAGTGGCAGGTGGTGCAGGCGCAGGATTTCTCGCAGGCGTGCTCGATTTCAATGCTGTTGCGCAGTGCAACGTTGAGGATCGACTCCCCTTTTTCGGCTTCCAGAACCGCCCCTTCCGGGCACAGATCTTGATGGGGCAGGAAAACAATTTTAGGCATGGTTAAACCTCATCCACAGAATGGCCAGCCAGCGCGCGGCGAATGGAAGCGTCCATGCGGCGCGCGGCAAAATCTTGCGTTTGTGCATCTAATGTTTTGATGGCGTCTTCGATAGCGGCGGGATCTTCACCCTGCGCCGCCTGCTGCAACGCCTGGGTCGCGGCGGCGATCGCCTGGCTTTCCGCCTCGCTCAGCAGCGCGGCGTCGGTGGCCAGCGCGCCCTGCAGGCTTTCCAGCACCCGCGCGGCTTCCACGCGTTGCTCCGCCAGCTTGCGCGCGCCCACGTCGCTTTGCGCGTTGGCCATCGAATCCTTAATCATGCCGGCGATTTCGCTGTCCGACAGGCCGTACGACGGCTTGACCTGGATCGAGGCTTCCACGCCGGTGGATTTCTCCATCGCGGTGACGCTCAACAGGCCGTCGGCATCCACCTGGAAGGTGACGCGAATATGCGCGCCCCCGGCTGGCAGCGGCGGCAGGCCGCGCAGCGTGAAACGCGCCAGCGAACGGCAATCCTGCACCAGCTCGCGCTCGCCCTGCAGCACGTGGATCATCATTGCGCTCTGGCCGTCTTTAAAGGTGGTGAACTCCTGCGCGCGCGCCACCGGAATGGTGGTGTTGCGCGGGATCACTTTCTCCACCAGGCCACCCATGGTTTCGAGGCCCAGCGACAGCGGGATCACGTCCAGCAGCAGCATGTCGCTGTCCGGCTTGTTGCCCACCAGGATGTCGGCCTGGATCGCGGCGCCGATGGCGACCACTTTATCCGGATCGATCGACGTCAGCGGCGTGCGGCCGAAGAAGGCCCCCACCTGCTCACGCACCAGAGGCACGCGGGTGGAGCCGCCGACCATCACCGCTTCCAGCACCTCGTCGGCGGCGACGCCGGCGTCTTTCAGCGCGCGGCGGCAAGCCATCAGCGTACGTTTCACCAGCGGGGCGATCAGCGCTTCAAACTGGGCGCGGGTCACTTCGCCCTGCCAACCGGCCACCTCAACGCGCACGCTGTCGGCATCGCTTAATGCGATTTTGGCGGCGATGGCGGCATCCAGCAGTTGGCGCTGCACGCCGTGATCGCTGCGATCGGCCACGCCGGCCTGCTCACGCAGCCAGTCGGCCAACAGATGATCGAAATCGTCGCCGCCCAGCGCGGAATCGCCGCCGGTGGCCAGCACTTCGAACACGCCGCGGCTGAGGCGCAGAATGGAGATATCAAAGGTGCCGCCGCCCAGATCGTAAACCGCGATCACCCCTTCCTGGCCGGAATCCAGCCCGTAGGCGATCGCCGCAGCGGTCGGTTCGTTCAGCAGGCGCAGGACATGCAGGCCGGCCAGACGCGCCGCGTCTTTGGTGCCCTGGCGCTGCGCGTCGTCGAAGTAAGCGGGAACGGTGATCACGACGCCATCCAGCTCGCCTTCCAGCGCCGCTTGCGCGCGCGCGGACAGAGCCCGCAGGATGTCGGCGGAAACGCCGACCGGGTTAACCGGGCCGGCGGCGGTGACGATCAGCGGCAGGCCGTTGTCGCTGGCTTGGAATTGGTACGGCAGGTTCGGGTAACGTTGCTGCACGTCCGCCAACGAGCGGCCCATCATGCGTTTGATGGAGCTGACGGTATTGGCCGGATCCTGCGCCGCCTGTTGGCGCGCCTCCCAGCCGACGCGCTGCGCGTCCGCCTGATAATGCACCACCGAAGGCAGCAAATGGCGCCCCTGATCGTCGGCCAGCGTTTCCGCTTGCCCGCTGCGCACCGTGGCGACCAGCGAGTTGGTGGTGCCTAAGTCGATGCCGGCGGCCAAGCGTCGCTGGTGCGGCGCGGCGCTGAGGCCAGGCTCACTAATTTGTAATAAGGCCATGTTGAAGCTTCCACAATCAGAATCAGAAGGTGTTACTCAAAACCCAGCAGTTTTTCTTCGAGTTGTTCAACCTGTTGCTGGAGTTTGTCCAAAAAGCGCAGCTTGCGCACGGTGTCGGCGGCATCCGCCCACTGTTCACTGTCCAACTGCTGCAGCATCAGCGCGCTGCGCTGCTTGATGGAGGTGGCCAGCCGCGCGCCGAAATCGGCCAGCAGGCTTTCCGCATCCGGCTTGCGCTCAATGGCGTCAAGCTCTTCGCGCAGCTCCAGCTGTTCCATCAGGAACGCGGTGTCGCGCATCGTATGCTGTTCGTTGCCCAGATCGAAGCCGTGCAAAGATAGCATATACTCCGCGCGTTTTAACGGGTGCTTCAGCGCCTGGTAGGCTTCATTGATGGTCGCCGCCTGCTGCAACGCCATCAGGCGTTCGCGCTCCGGCTGGTTGGCGAAACGATCGGGGTGGAATTGGCGCTGCAGATCCTGGAAGCGGGACGCAAGCAGGCTGCCGTCCACGGTGTAGCGAACTGGCAGCCCGAATAAAGTAAAGTAATCCATAGCGTGCTCTGGGCGTTAGCGGATGAAGTTCCCCCGCCGAAACGGGGGAGCACGATGGACTGTCAGACGTTGAAACTCTCGCCGCAGCCGCACTCGCTTGAGACGTTCGGGTTGTTGAACTTGAAGCCTTCGTTCAGGCCTTCCTTAACGAAATCAAGCTCGGTGCCGTCAAGGTAGACCAGGCTCTTGCCGTCGATGATCACCTTGATGCCTTTGTCTTCAAATACGATGTCGTCATCGTTGGCTTCGTCAACAAATTCCAGCACGTACGCCATCCCGGAACAGCCGGAAGTTCGCACTCCCAGACGCAGGCCGAGACCTTTGCCGCGGTTCGTCAAAAACGCCTGAACACGCTGCGCAGCGCTGTCGCTCATGGTAATAGACATCACAACCTCACACTTCACATCAAAGCCCGGCGCGGCCGGGCCGACTCAGACAAATTACTTGGCGCTATGCTTGCTCTTATAGTCGGCAATCGCTGCTTTGATGGCGTCTTCAGCCAGGATCGAGCAGTGAATTTTGACCGGCGGCAATTCCAGCTCTTCGGCGATCTGGGTGTTTTTGATCGCTTCAGCCTGATCGAGCGACTTGCCTTTCATCCATTCGGTCACCAGCGAGCTGGAGGCGATGGCGGAACCGCAGCCATAAGTTTTAAAGCGCGCGTCTTCGATGATGCCTTCATCGTTAACCTTGATTTGCAGCTTCATCACGTCGCCACAAGCCGGCGCCCCTACCATGCCGCTGCCGACGGTAGGATCTTCGTTGTCGAAAGAACCCACGTTGCGCGGGTTTTCATAATGATCGATTACTTTTTCGCTGTAAGCCATGACCTTGCTCCTGAAACCTGAGAATTAATGATGCGCCCATTCGATGCTGTTGATGTCCACGCCCTGCTTGAACATCTCCCACAGTGGGGACAGATCGCGCAGACGGCCGATGGATTTACGCACCAGTTGAATGGTGTAGTCGATCTCTTCTTCCGTGGTGAAACGCCCCAGGGAGAAACGGATCGAGCTGTGCGCCAATTCATCGCTCATGCCCAGCGCGCGCAGCACGTAGGACGGCTCGAGGCTGGCGGAGGTACAGGCTGAACCGGAAGAAACGGCCAGGTCTTTCAGCGCCATGATCAGCGACTCGCCTTCAACGTAGTTGAAGCTGACGTTCAGGATGTTCGGTGCGCCGTGCTCCAGATCGCCGTTCAGATACACTTCTTCCATATCTTTCACGCCGTTCCACAGACGGTCACGCAGGGTGCGCAGACGCGCCATCTCTTCGGTCATCTCTTCTTTGGCGATGCGATAAGCTTCACCCATGCCGACGATCTGGTGGACAGGCAGGGTGCCGGAACGCATGCCGCGCTCGTGACCGCCGCCGTGTACCTGCGCTTCGATGCGGATGCGCGGCTTGCGACGCACGTACAGCGCGCCGATGCCTTTCGGGCCATAGATTTTGTGGCCGGAGAACGACATCAGGTCGACTTTCAGCTTGCTCAGATCGATAGGCAGTTTGCCCACGCTCTGGGTGGCGTCAACGTGGTAGATGATACCGCGCGCACGGCACATTTCGCCGATCGCTTCGATGTCCTGCACCACGCCGATTTCGTTGTTGACGTGCATGATGGAGACCAGGATGGTGTCATCGCGCAGCGCCGCTTCGAGATCCTGCAGGCTGATGATGCCGTTGCTCTGCGGCGCCAGGTAGGTGACTTCAAACCCTTCGCGCTCCAGCTGACGGCAGGTGTCGAGCACGGCTTTGTGTTCGGTTTTGCTGGTGATGATGTGCTTGCCTTTTTTCTGGTAGAAATTGGCAGCGCCTTTGATCGCCAGGTTGTCGGATTCGGTCGCCCCGGAGGTGAAGACGATTTCGCGCGGGTCGGCGCCCACCAGTTCGGCGATTTGGTTACGGGCGATGTCTACCGCCTCTTCCGCCTGCCAACCGAAACGGTGGGAACGGGAAGCCGGGTTGCCGAAAGTGCCGTCCAGGGTCAAAAACTGCATCATCTTCTCAGCAACGCGCGGGTCAACCGGCGTCGTTGCTGAGTAATCCAGATAAATCGGTAATTTCATTGCTCTTGTGCTCCGTACATCACTTCCAAAAACTAAAATAATTTCGCCAGCTGCTTATGCGCGCAGATTAACGTTGATAGTTTCTTGCGGACGGCCGTTGGCCGTGCGGCGCGTATCGTTGTTTTGACGATCCGCCACCACCAGCACTTCCTGGTTGTTGACCAGTTCTGCCAGCGTAATGTTGTTCAGGAACCCGCTGATGCGCTCGCTCAGATCGCGCCACAGGGCGTGGGTCAAGCAGCGATCGCCGCCCTGACAGCCTTCTTTGCCCTGGCAACGGGTTGCATCTACCGATTCATCGACGGCAGTGATGACAGCGCCAACGGCGATCTCACCCGCGTCTTTACCCAGCAGATAACCACCGCCCGGGCCACGCACGCTGGCCACCAGGCCATTCTTGCGCAGACGGGAGAATAATTGTTCCAGATAAGAGAGCGAAATACCCTGGCGTTCGGAAATGTCCGCCAGTGGCACCGGCCCTTCCTGGGAATGCAGCGCTACGTCGAGCATAGCGGTTACGGCATAACGGCCTTTGGATGTCAGTCTCATAGCTCAATGGTTACCTGTTGGTCAAATATGGCCGAAAGTCTGACATTCCTGAGTAAAACAGTCAACTATTTAACCCAGTAATTAACTCAAGTATTAGCACGTTTTGAACTTAGCAAGAACAAAGGTATATAAAATACATGTTATAACCTTTGGATAACTAATACTATTGTCACCCACCGTTATGCCACATCAATTAATTACCTTGATGTTTATCCTGTTTCTCGATCGACGTCAGCATGCCGCGCAGGATATTCAGCTCCTGCCCTTCCGGGCGCGCGCGGGTGAACAGCCGACGCAGGCGGTTCATCACCTGGCCCGGATGCGACGGGCGAATGAAACCGGTGCGCTGCAGCGTCTGCTCCAGATGCTGATAGAAACGCTCGAGGTCGTCCACCAGCGGATACGGCGTCTCTTCCAACTGCGGCGCGCCCGCCTGTTGGCGATCGAGGTAAGCCACGCGCACTTCGTACGCCAGGATCTGCACCGCCATCGCCAGGTTCAGCGAGCTGTAGTCCGGGTTGGCCGGAATGGCGACGTGGTAGTGGCACTTTTGCAATTCATCGTTGGTCAGCCCGACGCGTTCGCGGCCGAACACCAGCGCCACCGGCGCGTGCTCGCCCTCGTGCACCGCTCGCACGCCGCATTCGCGCGGCTCCAGCATCGGCCACGGCAAGGTGCGAGAACGTGCGCTGGTGCCCACCACCAGGCTGCAGCCGGCGATGGCGTCATCGAGGGTATCGACGATAGTGGCGTTGCCGATCACGTCGCTGGCGCCGGCGGCCAGGGCGATGGCCTGAGAATCGGGTTTGATCAGCGGATTAACCAGATAAAGGTTGGTTAAACCCATGGTTTTCATGGCTCTGGCGGTCGAGCCCATGTTGCCGGTATGTGAAGTCTCTACCAGAACAATGCGGATATTGTGCAGCATACAAACTCTGAGCGTGGCGGAAAATCGCAGCATCTTAACACAGCCGTAGGCAATTTGCCGAACAGCTGCTATACTTCGCGCCGTTTCCTGTTCTTTAACATCCTAGTTGGAAGATACCCATGCATCCGATGCTGACTATCGCCGTGCGCGCTGCGCGCAAGGCCGGTAACCTGATTGCCAAAAACTACGAAACCCCGGACGCTGTAGAAGCGAGCCAGAAAGGGACCAATGACTTCGTCACCAACGTCGATCGCGATGCAGAGCATCTGATCATCGACGTCATCCGCAAGTCTTATCCGCAACACAGTATCGTGAGCGAAGAACGCGGTGAGCTGATCGGCGAAGATCGCGATGTGCAATGGGTGATCGATCCACTGGATGGCACTGCAAACTTCATCAAACGTTTCCCTCATTTCTCCGTTTCCATCGCCGTACGCATCAAAGGCCGTACCGAAGTGGCCGTGGTTTACGATCCGATGCGCAACGAACTGTTCACCGCCACGCGCGGCCAGGGCGCACAGCTCAACGGTTACCGTCTGCGCGGCACCAACGCCAAAGATCTGGATGGCACCATCCTGGCGACTGGCTTCCCGTTTAAAGTCAAACAGCACGCCACGCCTTACATCAATATCGTCGGCAAGCTGTTCACCCAGTGCGCGGACTTCCGCCGCACCGGTTCCGCTGCGCTGGATCTGGCCTATGTCGCCGCCGGCCGCGTGGACGGTTTCTTCGAAATCGGCCTGAAGCCGTGGGACTTCGCCGCAGGCGAACTGCTGGTGCGTGAAGCCGGCGGCCTGGTCACCGACTTCGTCGGCGGCCACAATCACTTCAGCTCCGGCAACGTGGTCGCAGGCAACCCGCGCGTGGTGAAAGCCATGCTGGCCACCATGCGTGAAGAACTGAGCGAAGCGCTGAAGCGTTAATCGCCAGAAGCGAATCGAAAAAAAGCGCTGCCGATGCAGCGCTTTTTTTATGCCCGTTAGCGGGAGAAGGGGCGGATGCCGCCGCCGAATTCCGGCTGCGCGCTGACGTACAGCAACAGCCCGGCGGCCAACAGGATCAGACCGCCGGCCAGCGCCAGCGCCCCCCAGGCCACCGCGCTCCAGGCAGCGGGCGCGCGCGAACGGCTGAGGCGCACCGCCAGCCGGCGGCTGTAATGCACCAGCAGCGCCAGCATGGAGATGGTCAACGAGGTGCCGAACGCCATCGCCAGCGCGGAGATCACTCCCCAGCCGAACACGCCGATCACCTTGGAAAACAGCAACACCAAAATCGCTCCCGAACAGGGACGCATGCCCATCGCCAGCACGATGGCGGCCTGAGTGCGCCAATCGCTTCCCGCCTGCAGCTCGCTGTCGCTCGGCAGATGCCGGTGGCCGCAGCCGCAATTGGCGCTGTGCACATGATCCGCCGCCAGCGGCGTCAGGCTGTTGATGCGCAGCGCCGGCGCCGGGCGCATCGCCTTGATCGCCGCAAACAGGCGTTTCAGCGCGCGCCAACTCAGCAGCACGCCAAGCAGCATCACCAGGATAAAACTGCCCTTCTCCAGCCAGAAACTGCTTTGATGCAGTTGGCGCGAAGAGAGCTGTAACACCACCAGCATCAACGTGACCAGCGCGATCGCCACCCCGCCCTGCACCAGCGAAGCGGCGAAGGTCAGCTTCAGGCTGCTTTTCAGCCGCGCCGGATGGGTGGCCAGATAGGTGGCGATCACCACTTTGCCGTGGCCGGGGCCGAGCGCATGCAAGACGCCATAGCCGAGGCTGAACAGCATCAGCGCCAGCCCGGCCTGCTGCGGCGCGGCCTTCACCTGCTGCAATAGCCCCGCCATCTGCTGGTGCAGCGCTTTTTGCCATACCACGCTCTGCATCAGCAGCTGCGGCCAATAGTGCCACGCCAGCAGCGCGGTGGCCGCCAGCGCCAGCGTAAACGGCAGCAGCGGCCACAGGCCGAAGGCCCAGTGGCGCCGGCTCGTCGTCGGTTGCGAGAGATTCAGCGACATTGCAGCGTCACCCGCTGGGCGAACTGCTGCCCCAGCGCCAGGTCTTCACCGGGCGAGTCGTTCTTGTCGAGCGACAGCGCATAGGCCTGCAGCGACGCATTCGGCTGCGGCGTCATCAGCTTGTAGCTGCACTGCTGCGCCATCTCCGGCGGCAAATGCAGCGCATTTTGATCTTTATAGGTCATATCCACGAAATAAGTCGGATCGTAAGTAGAAAGTTCGAACGGCTTGCCCGCCAGCGGCTGCGGTTCGGCCAACGGCAGCACGAACTCCAGCACCGCCTGGTTGCCCTGGCGCGACAGGTGATATTCGCTGGGCAAGTTCAGGTATTTCACCGGCTTGCCGTCGCGGTAAAGATCGGTGAAATAGTGCTGCCCCAGCACATTGGCCATCACTTCCGCCGCCAGCTTTTTCCATACTTCCGAATCGCTCTTGGCGTTTTTCGCATCGTAGAGCAGATCCGCCGAGGTGATTTCATCCATCACCCACACCATTTTCAGGCCGACCAGCCGCTGGTCCTTGGCGACAAAGGTGGTGTTCATGTCGATAAAGCTGTGCGGATGCGCGATTGCACCGGCGCTGAACACGGCGCCGAAAGCAGCCAAAAGACGACGTAACTTCATCATTATCCTGTTTTACCTGCATTTGTTATAACGTAACACAAATAACTGCCGAACGGCCCGCCTCTCCCGGCGATATTTGTGACGAAAGTTGTAAGCCGAAGTAAAAGCCGCGCTGTCATCCTGACGTTACAAAGCCTTTTGCTATGCTTAGGCATAATCGCAACCTTTTATGCCGGAAGGTGATAATGAGCCTGGACACCTCTCCCGTGCCCGCGCTCTCCGGACAACAACGGCGCTGCCATCTGCTGCTGATGCTGTACACGCCGGAGCCCGAGTTACAGTTGGAGACCCTAAGCCGAATCAACGGCGTCGCCCCCCCGATAACCCGGCAAGATATAGCCGAGGTAGCCAGTGAAATCCAGCGTTTCCATCACCTGGAGATCGCCGTCGATCCCGACCATGGCTACCAACTGCGGGGCAGCGCGCTTGACCAACGCCTGTGCCTGATCCATTGGCTGCGGCGGGCGCTGCGCTGCAGCCCGCTGTTTGTCGAAAGCGACTTCGCCCCGCGCCTGAGGCAAGCGCTGGCGGCCGATGCCGTCCCGACGTCTGCGCTGGCGGAGGCGATCGACGCCTGCGGGCCGCTGCTTAACCGCCACTTCGACGCGCGCGACCGCCAATTTCTGCAGCATTACCTGCTCTACTGCGCCTGGCAAAATCGCCTGCAGCAGCATCCGCGTTTCGACGCCGTTCAACGCGACTGGCTGCGGCAAAAGCCGGAGCAGCAAGCCGCCGCCTGGCTGCATCAGGCCTGCAACCGGCTGTTTAACCAGCCGCCGCAGGCAGACGAGCGCGATTTTTTGGCGCTGACCTTCACCCTGTTGAAAAATCACAGCTACCACAGCAATGACTCGGCGCAAGAGCAGCGGTTGATGACGGCGATCGACAGCATGGTCGAGCGTTTCCAGCAGCTTTCCGACATGGCCTTCAGCAACAAGGCGGAGCTGGTCAGCCAGCTGTTCGCCCATCTGGCGCCGGCGCTGGAGCGCTGCCGTTTCGCCATCGGCATCGACAACATGCTGTTGGAAGACGTGGTGCGCAAATACCCGCGGCTGATGCGCACCACGCAGGAAGCGCTGAAACCGCTGGAACAGGAGTACGGCGTGCATTTTTCCAACGAGGAGGCGGGCCTGGTGGCCATCAGCTTCGGCGCCTGGCTGATGCAGGACAACGCGCTGCAGGAAAAACAGGTGCTGTTGCTGACGCTGGACAACCCGCAGCTGGAAGAGGAGGTGGAATATCAGATCCGCGAGCTCACGCTGTTGCCGCTGAACATCAAGTACTTACCGCTGAGCGACTATCTGCGCGGCGGAGCGCCACAGGGCGTCATGCTGGTGATCACTCCTTATGCGGCGGTGCACAACGAGCCGCACCCGCCGCTGATCTATACCGAACTGCCGCTGGAAAACCGGCAGCGCCAGGCCATCCGCGCGCTGCTGGAAGCGCCTTAATCAACGGCTGACGCTGACCGCCGGCGGCCGGATGAACAAGGCCGGCACCGCGACCGCCGCCATCACCCAGAATACCCCGCCCTGCCAATGTTCGAACAGGAACCCGGCAATGACCGTCATAACGGCGATGCCGCCGCCCATCGCCAGCGCCGAATACACCGCCTGCAGCCGGATCACCTCTTGCCCCTGACGCGCGGCGATAAAGCGCATCGCCGCCAGATGGCAGACGGTGAAGGTGCCGCAGTGCAGGATCTGGATCAGCAGCAGCCAACCCAGCTCGGTGCTGTAGGCCATCAGGCTCCAGCGCAGCACGCCGCAGCAGGCGGAAAGCAGCAGCAGGTTGCGCGCATTCCAGCGGCGGAACAGCACGTTGCTGCTGGCGAAAATAATCACCTCCGCCACCACGCCAAGCGACCACAGATAGCCGATGGTCGAGGCCGAATAGCCCGCCTCCTGCCAGTAAATGGAGCCGAAGCTGTAGTAGCCGGCGTGCGCGCCCTGCAGCAGCGTGACGCACAGCAGGAAGCGCCAGACCGGCCCCTCTTTCAGCAGCGCCCACAGCGAACGCTCGGCCCCGCCGTGCGTGCGCGCTTCGCCCTGCGGCATGACGCTCGGCTTCAGCAACATGCCCAGCAGCATCGCCAGCACGCTGAAGATCAGGCTGTAGAGAATGGCGTTATGGCCCCACACCGCCACCAGTTGCCCGGTCAGCGCCGAGCCGATGACGAACGCCAGCGAGCCCCACAACCGCACCCGGCCATAGTCCATGCGGATCTGCTTTTGCCAGGTGGCGGCCAGCGCGTCGGTCAGCGGCACCAGCGGCGAGAAGAACAGGTTGAACCCCGCTATCACCAGCATCAGCCAGCCCCAACCGTTGCCGAAACAGAAGCCAACCGCGAAGGCCAGGGTCAGCAGCGCCAGCAGGCGCAGGGCGGAGACCAGATGAGAGGGATCTTTAACGCGGGGAGCAATCAGTAAACTGCCGAGGAAGCGGGCCACCAAACCGGCGCCGAGCAATATGCCGATGGTTTCCGGCGCGATGCCCTCGCCTTTCAGCCACACGCCCCAGAACGGTAAGAAGATGCCATAGGAAAAGAAGTAGGTGAAATAACTGAGCGCGAGCCAACGCGTGGATTGCAGAACCATGATCCCTCCGGAGTGAGGGCAATACTTTGACAGAGCTCACACCGGCCCGCAATCTTCATTCCACTTCAATGCGTTAGAGTGCCAGGCAGCTCACAGTTTGCCGCAAGCGGCCATAAAAAAACCCGCCGTAGCGGGTTTTGTCAGGCGAAAGCGGGATTAGGCGTAAACCGGCAGGCGGGCGCAGATATCCAGCACTTTCTTCTTGGTGCGTTCGATGGTGGCTTCATCGTTGATGTTGTCCAGCACATCACAGATCCAACCGGCCAGTTCGCGCACGTCGGCTTCTTTGAAGCCGCGACGGGTGACGGCCGGGGTGCCGATACGCACGCCGGAGGTGACGAACGGGCTCTTCGGATCGTTCGGCACGCTGTTTTTGTTGACGGTGATGTTGGCGCGGCCCAGGGCGGCGTCAGCTTCTTTACCGGTCAGGTTTTTGTCGACCAGATCCAGCAGGAACAGGTGGTTATGGGTGCCGCCGGAGACCACTTTGTAGCCGCGCTGCAGGAACACTTCCACCATCGCCTTGGCGTTGACCGCCACTTGCTGCTGGTAAACCTTGAACTCAGGCTCCATCGCTTCTTTCAGCGCCACCGCCTTGCCGGCGATCACGTGCATCAGCGGGCCGCCCTGGCCGCCAGGGAACACGGCGGAGTTCAGCTTCTTGTACAGCTCTTCGTCGCCGCCCTTCGCCAGGATCAGGCCGCCGCGCGGGCCCGCCAGGGTTTTGTGGGTGGTGGTGGTGACGATGTGCGCGTGCGGCACCGGGTTCGGGTACACGCCGGCGGCGATCAGGCCGGCCACGTGCGCCATGTCGACGAACAGGTAAGCGCCGATGCTGTCGGCGATTTCGCGCATTTTGGCCCAGTCAACCACGCCAGAGTAGGCGGAGAAGCCGCCGATGATCATTTTCGGCTTGTGGGTTTGCGCCTGTTTGGCCAGATCGTCATAGTCGATTTGACCTTTGTCGTCGATGCCGTAAGGCACCACGTTATACAGTTTGCCGGACAGGTTAACCGGGGAACCGTGGGTCAGGTGGCCGCCGTGCGCCAGGTTCATGCCCAGAATGGTGTCGCCCGGCTGCAGCAGCGCGGTGTAAACGGCGAAGTTAGCCTGGGAGCCGGAGTGCGGCTGCACGTTGGCGTAATCGGCGCCGAACAATTCTTTGGCGCGGTCGATAGCCAACTGCTCAACGATATCCACGTATTCGCAGCCGCCGTAGTAACGCTTGCCCGGATAGCCTTCAGCGTATTTGTTGGTCAGCTGGGAACCCTGAGCCTGCATTACGCGCGGGCTGGTGTAGTTCTCAGACGCGATCAGCTCGATGTGCTCTTCCTGACGCACCACTTCCTGCTCCATGGCACGCCACAGTTCGGCATCGTAATCGGCAATGTTCATTTCACGCTTTAACATCCGGCATCTCCTGACTTAAATCAGCTAACTAAAAAATCACCAAATAACTACCCGTTTGGGTTCTGGGCCACAGTGTAAACCGTTTCGCCCCACCGAAGATAGGTCTTGACAGAGGTTTTTACGCAAACGATTGGCATAAGGCGGCGCAAGGCTTTGATCCGCGAAACGCTCCCGTTTATCAACGGACATTTCCTCATGCGAACAATGCGCTTTTTTCATGTTCTGTGAGCGCGATCGACGCCCGAAGAACACCGCAACGAAAACAAGGGTATTTACAAGCGGCGCGGAACCCAATAAGATGCATTTAAAATACATCATTACAATTGTCGTCAAGATCCCAACCCAAGGAGCGCCCCCATGCTGGATAGCCAAACCATCGCCACCGTGAAATCCACCATTCCCCTGCTGGCAGCAACCGGGCCGAAGCTGACCGCCCACTTTTACGATCGCATGTTCGCCCACAACCCGGAATTGAAAGACATTTTCAATATGAGCAATCAGCGCAACGGCGATCAGCGTCAGGCGCTGTTCGACGCCATCTGCGCCTATGCCGCCAACATCGAGAACCTGGCGGCGCTGCTGCCGGCGGTGGAGCGCATCGCGCAGAAGCACACCAGCTTCAATATCCAGCCGGAGCAGTACCAAATCGTCGGCGGTCACCTGCTGGCGACGCTGGACGAAATGTTCAGCCCGGGCCAGGAAGTCTTGGACGCCTGGGGCAAAGCCTACGGCGTGCTGGCCAACGTATTTATCCAGCGTGAAGAGCAGATTTATCAGCAAAGCGAAACCGACAACGGCGGCTGGCGCGATCTGCGCGCATTCCGCATCCTGAAGAAACAGCCGCAGAGCGACGTGATCTGCAGCTTCGTGCTGGCGCCGGTGGACGGCGGCCGGGTGGCGGACTTCAAACCGGGGCAATACCTGGCGGTTTACATCAAGCACGACAGCCTGGAGCATCAGGAAATTCGCCAGTACTCGCTGACCACCTCGCCGAACGGCGAGTTCTACCGCATCGCGGTGAAGCGTGAAGATCAGGGTAAAGTGTCCAACTACCTGCACCAGCAGGCGCAGGAAGGCGACGTGATCGACATCGCCCCGCCGCACGGCGACTTCTTCCTCGACGTGACGCCGACTACGCCGGTGGCGCTGATCTCCGCCGGCGTTGGCCAAACCCCAATGCTCGGCATGCTCAACACCCTGCACGACAGCCAACATCAGGCGCAGGTCCACTGGCTGCACGCGGCGGAAAACGGCAGCGTGCACGCCTTTGCCGATGAAGTGGCGGATATTGCCGGGCGCATGCCGAATCTGAGTCGCCATGTGTGGTACCGCGAGCCGGGTGCCGATGACGTGGAAGGCCGCGACTACCACAGCCGCGGATTGATGGATTTGAGCGCGCTGCAAGGCAGCCTGGCCGATCCGCAGATGCACTATTACTTCTGCGGCCCGGTGGCCTTCATGCAGTTCGTGGGCAAACAGCTGCTGGAGATGGGGGTAGAGGCCGAGCGCATCCACTACGAATGCTTCGGCCCGCATAAAGTGCTGTAATGCGTGCGGAGCGCGGCCGTCAGACCGCGCTCCCTCTTCATTTCGCCTGCAGTTGGCGCGCGTCCTGGACCTGCTGCACCGTCACCGGCGCCGCCTGGTTGCCCCAGCTTCCCCGCAGATAGCTCATCAGATCCGCCGCTTGACGATCGTTCAACGCCCAGCCGTAAGCCGGCATGTCGAACGCCATCGCCTGCTGCGTGATCGGCGTATGCGCCCCTTCCAGCACCACCCGCAGCGCGGTCAGCGGATTGTCCGCCGTTACCGTGGCGTTGCCCGCCAGCGCCGGAATGGCGAAGTCGGTACCTTCACCTTTATTGCCGTGGCAGGTCGAGCAGTACATCGCATAGGTCGCCTTGCCGCCCGAATTATCCGCCTGCACGGCAGGCGCAGCGGCTTTGGCGGCGGTGTCCGGCGCCAGGCTGCGCAGGTACACCGCGATGGCGTTCAGATCGCCGTCGCTGAGGTACTGCGTGCTGTGGGTCACCACCTCGCTCATCGGCCCGGCGACCGCCGCATGGCGGCTGCGGCCGGTCTTCAGCAGCGCCGTCACCTCTTCCGGCGGCAGCCCGCGCAGATTGGAGGCGTACCAGCCGTCCAGCTCGGCGCCGCTCAGGAACACCGGTTCCTTGCCGTCCAGCCCCTTCTCCTGCATCGCCCAGCCGCGCGGCGTATGGCAGCTGCCGCAGTGGCCCGCGCCCTGCACCAGATAAGCGCCGCGGTTCCACTCGGCGCTTTGCTGCGGATCCGCCTGATACGGCTGGTCGTCGTGGAACAGCTGGTTCCACACCGCCAGCGGCCAACGCATCGACAGCGGCCAGCTGATGTCGCTGTCCCGGTTGGCGACGTTCTGCGCCGACACCTCATTCATCAGATAGTCATACAGCGCGCGCATGTCTTCCGCGCTCATTTTGGCGTACGAGGTGTACGGCATCGCCGGGTAGAGCCGGTGGCCGTCTTTGGCCACCCCCTGACGCATGGCGCGATCGAACTCCTCGAACGAATAGGCGCCGATGCCGTGCAGCTTGTCCGGCGTGATGTTGGTGGCGTAGATAGCCCCGAGCGGCGTCGGAAACTTCATGCCGCCCGCCAATTCTGCGCCGCCCGGCGCGGTATGGCAGGCGGTGCAGTCACCGGCTTTGGCGACGTATTCACCGGCCGACATCGCCTGGGCAGAACCGCCGGCGGCCAGCAGGCTCAACAGGTACAGCGAGCGCAGACTCATGCTCCCTCCTTGGCGGCAATCTTGCCGTAGGCCAGTTCATTCACCGCACGCCACGCCTGATCGATCGCCGAGTTAGCGTACGGGCTCCAGTCGGCATCGGAGTTGGCGATAGCGATCTTGCCGATCGGCTGCCGCGCCGTTTCGATGATTTTCTTGGCTTCGTCTTCGTCATCAAACAGCCCGTTAAGGAAGTAGGAGTAACCGTGTGACCAGCGGTTGACAGTGATCGCCTGAATGTCGCGCTGATGATCGAAACCGGCCTCGCCCAGCATGCCCTGCAGCTGTTCGCGGATCATCTGTTCGTGCACTTCGAACGGCGTGCCCAGCAGCAGCGCGCGCCCTTTGCGCGACTGTTCGCGCGTGCTGAGGCCGCTGCCCGGCAGCGTCGGCACATACACCATATGCAGGCCGATCGGCCGATCCGGATCGCGCGGGTGCTGATAGCCGCCCATGCTCACCGGATAGTCCAGCTTCACGCGGCTGTACGGCGCGGCCGGCGAATAGACCTCGTGCACGCCCAGCTTGATGAACGGCTGCCAGTTGCGGATCACCACCTTGCTGTACACCAGCGGCGCCTTGACGTTCTGCTTCAGCGCCTCCTGCTGCTCGTGCGCCATCTCCGGCACCAGATACGGGATCATCATGTTGTAGCCGGCCATCACCACCTGTCCGGCGCGCACTTTGGTCATCTTCTCGCCGGTCATGTAGGTGACTTCCACCTTGTCGCCGACGTTGGCCGCGTGCAGCCCGGTGCTGTTCAAACGCAGCTTCACCGGCGATTCCGGCCGATCGAGCTGGCTGTAGTCGAATTTGGCCAGCACCACATCGTTCATGTCCTTGCCGGCCGGCGCCACCGCCGGGATCAGTTGGCGCACCATCAGGCGCGCCAGCGTGGCGTTGCCGTCCGGGAAGTGGAACACGTAAGGATCGTCGAGATCCGCCTGCGACTCTTCGTCCAGCGGCGGCAGATTCATGCCGTTCAGGCCCGGCAGATCGCAAATGCGCGCATCGCTGCACGACGTGCCGTCGATGCCCACCGCCTGGAAATCGTTGGTGGTCTGCTGGAAATAACGGATCGCCAGTTCGCTCAGGCCCACCTTCTCGCGCAGGAACTGGGTGTAGCTGTGGCTGTCGAGCCAGTCTACCTTCTGCTCCAGCGTCATCTCCGGCAGATAGTCTTTCTCCACCGTGTGCAGCGCGATCAGCGCCTGGCGATCGCTTTCCGGCAGCGGGAAATCGCCGATGAACGCTTCATAAGAGCGGCCGTTGAGGCGATCGCGCGGAATGTCGTCCGCCACCGTGCGGCCCGGATCGCCGCTCACCACCTTGTCGACGCCGAAGTTCTTGCGATCGAAGTAAACCCCGCGGCTCAAATTCAAATCAGGGTAGAAGGTGGTGTCGAAAGCCTGCTCCAGTTGGTCGATATCGACGCCGAGCTTGCGCAGCAGCCCCATCGCCACCGGGCTGAAGTTGGAGCGCGGCGACTGCAGCGATTCGCTGCCGCCGTAGCCGAGCAGCATGCCGTCGTCGCTGTTGAACTCGTTGCGCTTGGCGTGGCCGCCGAAGTCGTCGTGGTTGTCGATCAAAAGAATGCGCTGCCGCTCGCCTTTCAGCTGCTGCCAGAAACAGGCGGCCGCCAGCCCGCTGATGCCGGCGCCCACCACCACCAGATCGAACTCTTCAACGGCGGGCACGCTGCCGAAATCAAAGGTTTTGCCGTCGCGCCCCAGCTGATGCGCATGCTCGAACGAGCCCGGATGATTGCCCCGCAGCCCGGTCAGCGCCGGCGGATAGTACAGGGTTTGATTGGCGGTTTGCGGCGACGCGCGCAAGATTTGCAGCGGCGTCAACCCGGCGGCGATGGTGATCGCCACTCCGTTGAGAAAATCTCGTCTGGTGATACCCATATAGGCTTCCTTTCAATTTTTATTATCATCAGCCGGCCGGAGCCGGCTCGAAGGCCGCGCTATTGTGCGGATAATTACTGTAAAATCAATGTTTGAACATGACATGACGAATAGCCGTGTAATCCTCCAGCCCGTACATCGACATATCCTTGCCGTAGCCGGACAATTTCTGGCCGCCGTGCGGCATTTCGCTCACCAGCATGAAGTGGGTGTTCACCCAGGTGCAGCCGTATTGCAGGCGGGCGCTTAAGCGATGCGCGCGGCCCACGTCGCGGGTCCACACGGACGACGCCAGGCCGTAGTTGGATTCGTTCGCCCAGGCCAGCACCTGCTCTTCGTCGTCGAACGGCGTCACCGTCACCACCGGGCCGAACACTTCGCGCTGCACGATCTCATCGTCCTGGCGCGCGCCGGCCAACAGCGTCGGCTGGAAGTAATAGCCCGGCCCTTTCACCTTCTCGCCGCCGGTCACCACCTGCACGTGCGGCAACGCTTTGGCTCGCTCGACAAAACCGGCCACCCGCTCCAGATGCTGGGCGGTAATCAACGGCCCCAGCTCGGTGCTCTCGTCGTCCGGCGCGCCGATCTTCAGGCTGGCCACCGCCTCGCCCAACCGCTTGACCAGCTCGGGATAAATGTTTTTCTGCGCGTAGATGCGGCAGGCGGCGGTGCAATCCTGCCCGGCGTTGTAGAAACCGAAGCCGCGAATGCCGTCCACCACCTGCTGCAGATCGGCGTCGTCGAACACCAGCACCGGCGCCTTACCGCCCAGCTCCATATGGGTGCGCTTAATGCCGGCGGCGGTGTGGGCGATAATGTGCTCACCGGTGGCGATCGACCCGGTCAGCGACACCATGCGCACCTTGTCATGCCCGGTCAGCCGATCGCCAACGCTGGCGCCGCGCCCGAACAGCACGTTGAGCACGCCCGGCGGGAACAGCCCGGCGGCCAGTTCGGCCAGTTTGAAGGTGGTCAGCGGCGTCTGCTCCGACGGCTTGATCACCACGCAGTTGCCCGCCGCCAGCGCCGGCGCCAGTTTCCAGGCCGCCATCATCAGCGGGTAGTTCCACGGGGCGATCGAAGCCACCACGCCGAGCGGATCGCGGCGGATCATCGAGGTATGCCCGGCCAGATACTCGCCGGCCGCCATGCCGGTCAGGCAGCGGCTGGCCCCGGCGAAGAAGCGAAACACGTCGGCCACCGCCGGCAGCTCGTCATTCAATACGCAGTGATAAGGCTTGCCGCAGTTGAGCGACTCCAGCCTGGCGAAGGTCTCGGCATGCTCGTCGATCAGATCCGCCAGCTTGAGCAGATGCTCGGCGCGCTCCTTCGGCGTGGTTTGCCCCCAGGCGGCGAACGCGGCGTCCGCCGCCAGCACCGCGCGATCGACCTGCTCCGGGCTGGCCTCCGCCACCTGCGCGATCACTTCGCCGGTCGCCGGGTTATACACCGGCTGGGTCGCGCCCTGGCCGTTCACCAGTTGGCCGTCAATCAACAGTTGGCTTTGCATAGGGTTATCCTTTTATCAGAGGTCGGGTAAGGAAATTATTTGCCGCTGCCGGCGACGCTTTCCCCACCTTTGGTCAGGTAGTAAGCGCCGAGGATCGGCAGCATGGTCAACAGCATCACCGACAGCGCCACCACGTTGGTGATTGGCACGTCGCGCGGGCGGCCGAGCTGGTTCAGCAGCCACAGCGGCAGCGTGCGCTCGTGGCCGGCGGTAAAGGTGGTCACGATGATTTCATCGAACGACAGCGCAAACGCCAGCATGCCGCCGGCCAGCAGCGCCGAGCCGAGGTTCGGCAGGATCACATAGCGGAAGGTTTGCCAGCCGTCGGCGCCGAGATCCATCGACGCTTCGATCAGGCTGTACGAGGTGCGGCGGAATCGGGCGATGACGTTGTTGAACACGATCACCACGCAGAACGTCGCATGGCCGACGACGATGGTCAGGATGCCCGGCTCGATGTTCAGCGCCTTGAACGCCGCCAGCAGCGCCAGGCCGGTGACGATCCCCGGCAGCGCGATCGGCAGCAGCAACAGCAGCGAAATGCTGTCTTTGCCGAAGAAATCGCGCCGATACAGCGCCGCCGCCGCCAGGGTGCCGAGCACTAGCGCGATGGCGGTCGCCAGGCAGGCGATCTGCGCCGACAGCAGCACCGCATCGAGGATGTCCTGCCGTCCGGCGGCGACGTTAAACCAGTGCAGCGTGAAGCCCTTCGGCGGGAAGCTGAAGGCCGCGTCCTCGGTGTTGAAGGCGTAGATGGCGATGATCGCCAACGGGAAATGCAGGAAGACAAGTCCGCCCCAGGCGGCCAGCTTCAGCCCTAAGGGCGCGCGTTCAGAGTGCATCGAAAGCCCCCAGACGTTTGACGATGGAAAGGTAGATGGCGATCAGGACGATCGGCACCAGCGTAAAGGCCGCGGCCATCGGCATATTGCCGATCGCGCCCTGCTGGGCGTAGACCATGCTGCCGATGAAATAGCCCGGCGGCCCCACCAGCTGCGGCACGATAAAGTCGCCCAGCGTCAGTGAGAAGGTGAAGATCGATCCGGCGGCGATGCCCGGCACCGCCAGCGGCAAAATGACATGGCGGAAGGTCTGCGCCGGCCGGGCGCCCAGATCCGCCGAGGCGTGCAGCAGCGAGGGCGGCAGGCGCTCCAGCGCCGCCTGGATCGGCAGGATCATGAACGGCAGCCAGATATAGACGAACACCAGAAAACGCCCCAGCCCCGAGGTCGACAGCGTGTTGCCGCCGACGCCGGGCACCGTCAGCAGCGACGCCAACAGCGGCTCCAGCCCCAGGTGCTGCAGGAACCACTGCGCCACGCCGTCTTTCGCCAGCAGCAAAGTCCAGGCATAGGCTTTAACGATATAGCTGGCCCACATCGGCATCATCACCGCGATGTAAAAGAACGCCTTGACGCGGCCGCTGGTGTAGCGCGCCATGTAATAGGCGATCGGGAACGCCAGCGCCGCGCTGGCCAGCGACACCAGCACCGCCATGGTCAACGTGCGCAGGATGATGTCGTAGTTGGCCGGGTTGAACAACGCCGCCAGGTTGGCGAAGGTCAGATCCGGCGTCACCGCCATGGTGAAATCGTCGAAGGTGTAAAACCCTTGCCACAGCAGCGTCAGCAGCGAACCGAGGTAGACCGCGCCGAACCACAGCAGCGGCGGCACCAGCAGTAACAGCAGATACAGCGTCGGCCGGCGATAGAGCCAGGTCGACAGCGCGCGCACGGTACCGCCGCGCGCCGGGGGGGAATCGATGCTCATGTCCATCTCACCTCTCCTCCAGCAGCGGCACCATCGCCGCGCGCGGCCAGCAGGCGACGATCGGCTGGCCGATCTGCCGCTGTTGCCCTTCGGCGATCCACTGCGGATTGGCCTGGCTGACCAGCAGCTTTTCGCCGCCGTTCAGCGCGATTTCATAGCGCGTGGCCGCGCCCTGGTA
The DNA here is from genome assembly GCF_001076875.1 of Serratia sp. 506_PEND. Classification (NCBI taxonomy): domain Bacteria; kingdom Pseudomonadati; phylum Pseudomonadota; class Gammaproteobacteria; order Enterobacterales; family Yersiniaceae; genus Serratia; species Serratia sp. 506_PEND. The sequence goes on along the minus strand of NZ_JVEL01000372.1, from coordinate 6,690 downwards.
ATGGATTTCCTGCAGCGTACCCTGCACCTGGATCTCGTCCTGCGCCGCGCCGCCTTGCTCCAGCAGGCGGATATGTTCCGGCCGGATCGAGAAGGTTCGGCTTTCGCCAAGCAGGCGCTGCGCCAGCTCGCTGCGCACCACGTTGGAGGTGCCGACGAACTCGGCGACGAACGGCGTCTTCGGCCGCATGTAAAGCTCGCGCGGCGTATCCACCTGTTCGATGCGGCCGTTATTGAACACCGCCACCCGATCGGACATCGACAGCGCTTCGCTTTGATCGTGGGTGACGAAGATAAAGGTGATGCCCAGCTGGCGCTGCAGCTTCTTCAGCTCGCCCTGCATCTGCTCGCGCAGCTTGAGATCCAGCGCGCCGAGCGGTTCGTCCAGCAGCAGCACCCGCGGCCGATTGACCAGCGCGCGCGCCAGCGCCACGCGCTGCCGCTGGCCGCCCGACAGGTGCGCCGGCTTGCGTTCGGCGACGAAACCGAGCGCCACGCTCTCCAGCGCCTCTTGCGCCCGCGCCAGCCGCTCGCGTTTGGCGACCCCCTTCACCATCAGGCCGTAGGCGACGTTTTCCAGCACCGACATGTGCGGAAACAGCGCGTAATCCTGAAACACGGTGTTCACGTCGCGCTGGTACGGCGGCAGGTTGGCGGCTTCCTGGCCGTGGATGCGAATCGAGCCGGAAGTGAGCTGTTCAAAGCCGGCGATCAGGCGCAGGCAGGTGGTTTTGCCCGAGCCGGACGGCCCAAGCATGGAGAAGAATTCCCCGTCCTGAATGTCGATGGATACCCGATCCACGGCGCGAACATCGCCGAAAGTCCGCGAAACATCGATGAATTGCACGGCAATGGTCATTTTCTGTGCTCCATTCTGATGTAATTCGGGCGCAGCGGGCTGCGCCCCGCGGCTTAGCGGCCGCCCATGATGGCGATGTAATCCTGGGTCCAGCGGCTGTATGGCACAAACTTGCCGCCCTGCGCCTGCGGCGTTTTCCAGAAGGCGATTTTATCGAACTGGTTAAAGCCGTTGGTTTCGCAGCCCTTCTCACCCAGCAGCGCGCTGGCCTTACAGCCCGCCGGCGAAGCCGGCACCGACCCGAACCAGGCCGCCACATCACCCTGCACCTTCGGCTCCAGCGACCAGTTCATCCACTGGTAGGCGCAGCTCGGGTGTTTGGCGTCGCTGTGCAACATGGTGGTATCCGCCCAGCCGGTCACGCCCTCTTTCGGGAACACGGTGGCGATCGGCTGCCCCTCGCCCTTCAGGGCGTTGGCCTGATACGGCCAGGCGCTGGAGGCCACCACGCCTTCGTTTTTAAAGTCGCTCATCTGCACCGAGGTGTCGTGCCAGTAGCGGTGGATCAGCGCGTGCTGGCTGCGCAGCAGCTTCAGCGCCGCCTGATACTGCTCTTCGTTGAGCTGATAAGGATCGCTGATGCCGAGCTGCGGCTGGGTGGCCTTCAGGAACAGCGCCGCGTCGGCGATGTAGATCGGGCCGTCGTAAGCCTGCACCCGCCCCTGGTTGCTCTTGCCGTCCGGCAGGTTCTGCTGCTGGAAGATCACCGCCCAGCTGTCCGGCGGCGTCGGGAAGGTTTTGGTGTTGTACATCAGCAGGTTCGGCCCCCACTGGTACGGCGTGCCGTAAGTTTTGCCGTCCACGGTATACCAGGCGCCGTTCAGCAGGCGCGGATCGATGTTCTTCCAGTTCGGGATCAGAGCGGTGTTGATCGGCTGCACCCGCTTGCCGAAGATCAGGCGCAGCGAGGCGTCGCCGGAGGCGGTCACCAGATCGTAGCCGCCCTTGGCCATCAGGCTGACCATTTCATCGGAGGTGGCGGCGGTCTTCACGTTCACCGCACAGCCGGTTTGCTTCTCAAACTGGGTGACCCAGTCGTAGTTTTTGTCGGACTGGCCGCGTTCGATGTAGCCGGGCCAGGCGATGATATCCAGCCGGCCTTCGCCTTTGCCCAGCGACTGCGGCAGATCGGCCGCCTGGGCCAGGCCGCACAGCACGGTGAGACAGAGCGCGGAGACGGTGGTGGTGACTGCGGTAGTTTTTCCCATCGTAATTACCCCTGTGTTGCTTATCGGTATGCGGCAGGGAACGGCTGCCGCCTGATTTTTCTTGATATAACCGTTAGAAGCCGGCTTTGAACTTCGCCATTACGTGCCTGACAACGCTGTAATCTTGCAGCGAATCGCTGGACAGATCCTTGCCGTAGCCGGAGCGTTTCAGGCCGCCGTGCGGCATTTCGCTCGCCAAGGTGAAATGGGTGTTGATCCAGGTGCTGCCGTACTGCAGATGAGCGGCAATGTGCAGCGCCCGATCGATATTTTGCGTCCACACCGACGAGGCCAGGCCGTATTCCGAGTCGTTGGCCCACGCGACCGCCTGCTCCAGGTGTTCGAAGCGCGTGACGCTGACCACCGGGCCAAACACCTCGCGCTGCACGATCTCGTCGCTTTGCAGGCAGCCCGCCAGCAGGGTCGGCTGATAGTAGAATCCCGGCCCGGAGTGCGCCGCGGCGCCGGTGATCAATTCGATATGCGGTTGGCTGAGCGCCCGCTCGACAAAGCTGGCGACGCGATCGCGCTGGCGGCTGCTGATCAAGGGGCCGATCTCGTTGTCCTGATCGCGCTTGCGGGCGAAACGCAGGCTGGCGACCGCTTCGCCCAGCGCGTCCACCAGTTTGGGATAGATGCCCGCCTGCGCGTAGATGCGGCAGGCGGCGGTGCAGTCCTGGCCGGCGTTGTAATAGCCGTAGGTGCGAATGCCGTTGACCACCTCGTCGAGATCGGCGTCGTCGCAGACGATCACCGGCGCTTTGCCCCCCAGCTCCAGATGAGTGCGCTTGACGCTTTTGGCCGCCGCCTGGAGAATTTTTTGCCCGGTGACGATATCGCCGGTGACCGACACCAGCCGCACCTGCGGGTGCCCCACCAGCTGGCTGCCGACCCCTTCCCCGCCGCCGTAGACGATATTCAGCACGCCCGGCGGCAGGATCTCCTGCAGCGCCGGCACCAGCGCCAAAATGGTCAGCGGCGTGTGCTCGGACGGTTTGAACACCACGGTATTGCCCGCCGCCAACGCCGGCGCAATCTTCCACGCCGCCATCATCAGCGGATAGTTCCAGGGAGCGATCGAGGCCACCACGCCGATCGGATCGCGGCGGATCATCGAGGTGTGGCCCGGCACATACTCACCGGCCAGTTGCCCTTGCTGCGTACGCACCGCGCCGGCGAAGAAGCGGAACACGTCGACCGCCGCCGGCAGATCGTCATTGAGCGCCTGATGCAGCGGTTTGCCACAGTTGAGGGCTTCCAGCTGCGCCAACTGCGGCGCCTGCCGCTCGATGGCGTCGGCGATGCGCAGCAACAGCGTGGCGCGCTGGGCCGGCGTAGTGCGCGACCAATGGCCAAACGCCTGCTGCGCGGCTTTCACCGCGCTGCCGACCTGCGCCGCAGAGGCTTCGGTAAGGGCGATCAGCGTCTCGCCGTTGGCCGGATTGACGATGCATTCCTGCTGGCCTTCGCCGTCGATAAGCTGACCGTTAATGAACTGCTGACAGGACAAACCTGAGAGAACCTGCACATCCGCCATCGCCTGACGCCCCTAAGTGACAAAAACGTTAACCAAATGTGAATAAGTTAGTTTTAATCAGCCTAAGCGAGCCTCTGGCGGGCAACAAATTCTAAATACTGAACGACGCGTTCGATTAAATCGAATGCTTAAGCCCGGCGGCGTGTTTGCTGCCGTTCTCGCGCGCGATGGTGAGGAACGGCGTCACCAGCTCCGGCCGCGCGCTGCCGCGCCGCCATGCCAACCCGATATCCAGCGGCTCCAGCAAATCGTCCAGCTTGCGCGCCTCGATCATGTTGCCCTCCAGCGACCAGGCGCGGTACGCCATGTCCGGTTGGATGGAGACGCCCATCCCCGCCGCCACCAGGCTGCGCACCGCCTCGGTCGAGGCGGTCTTCATGGCGATCTCCGGCTTCAGCCCGGCGCGCGCCCAGATGCGCCGCGCGTGCACGTCCATTTCATCGGCGTTGAGCTGGATCAGCGGCTGTTTGGCCACGTCCGCCAGGCTGATGCTCTCGTGCTCCAGCAGCGGGTGCAGCGGCGGCAGCCACAGACGATACGGCGAGTGCATCAGCACCTCGGTCTGCAACGCGTCGCGGTCTTCGATATTCGACAAGATCAGCACGCCGATATCGATCTCGCCGCTGACCAGCAGATGCTCGATGTACGGACGTTCGTCTTCAACCACCTGCACGGTGACGTTGGGATAAGCCGATTTAAAGCGCGTGAGCAACTCCACCAGGAAGTAACCGGCCACCAGGCTGGTGACGCCGATAGTCAGCTTGCCGGTCAGGCTTTCGGTGCCGATCTGCAGGCTGCGCTTGGCGTTGTCCACCGTCGCCAGGATCAGATACGACTGGCGCAAAAATTGGTGCCCCTGATGGGTCAGCGTCATGCCCTTGGCGTGGCGATCGAACAGCCGCACGCCGATCTCGGTTTCCAGCTGCTGGATCGCCAGCGTCAGTGAAGACTGGGAGACAAACACCGCCTGGGCGCCGGCGGAGATCGACCCGGTTTCCGCCACGGCGATGAAGTGGCGGATTTGGCGTAATGTCATCATGGGGTGATTCCTCAAGCAAAAACATTGCGTTGAGTGTAGACGCCGGCCGTGAAGCGATCGGGAAAAGTGTCAAAAACGCGATAGCGTTCGCTTTTTTAGAATGCTTACGGACAAAAAGGGGGAAACGGCGAGGCTAAGAAGTGCGATGTGCGGGGGGACAAAAATGACAAGGGCGCAGCACGCTGCGCCCTGATGGCCGATGATCCTGCGGAGGATCAGATCGCTTCTTCGTCCTGCTCGCCGGTACGGATGCGCACCACGCGCGCCACGTCGAAGACGAAGATTTTGCCGTCGCCGATCTTGCCGGTCTGCGCCGTCTGCATGATGGTTTCCACGCAGGTGTCGACGATGTCGTCGGCAACCACAATCTCGATCTTCACCTTAGGCAGAAAGTCGACCATGTATTCGGCGCCGCGGTACAGCTCGGTGTGGCCCTTCTGGCGGCCGAAGCCTTTCACTTCGGTGACCGTCATGCCGGTGATGCCCACTTCGGCCAGCGCTTCGCGGACGTCATCCAGTTTGAACGGCTTGATAATCGCGTCGATCTTTTTCATCTTCTTTCCTTTTACCAATTTTTGCGGCCAAAACCGGATGTGATGGGGTAGCGGCGGTCTTTGCCGAAGTTACGGGCGGTGATGCGCGGCCCGACGGCGGCCTGACGCCGCTTGTATTCGTTGATGTCCACCAGGCGGATCACCTTGCGCACGATCGCTTCGTCGAACCCTTCGGCCACCAGATCGGCGACCGACTTGTCGCGCTCAACGTAGCCTTCCAGGATCGCATCCAGGATATCGTACGGCGGCAGGCTGTCCTGATCGACCTGATCCGGCGCCAGCTCGGCGGACGGCGGACGATCGATCACCCGCTGCGGGATCACGTAGGAGACGGTGTTACGGTATTCGGACAGCTTGAACACCAGCGTTTTCGGCACGTCTTTCAACACGTCGAAACCGCCGGCCATATCGCCGTACAGCGTGGCGTAACCGACCGCCATTTCGCTCTTGTTGCCGGTGGTCAGCACGATGCTGCGGCGTTTGTTGGACAGCGCCATCAGCACCACCCCGCGGCAACGCGCCTGCAGGTTTTCTTCGGTGGTGTCGCGCTCGGTGCCGGCGAACATCGGCGACAGCTGGCCCATAAAGGCGTCGAACATCGGTTCGATGGAGACGATATCGAACTCCACGCCGAGGATTTCCGCCTCTTCCTTGGCGTCGGCGATGCTGATATCCGCGGTGTAGCGGAATGGCATCATCAGCGCCTGCACCTTGTCTTTGCCCAACGCATCCACGGCGATCGCCAGCGTCAGCGCCGAGTCGATGCCGCCGGACAGCCCCAGCACCGCGCCTTTAAAGCCGTTTTTGGTCACGTAGTCGCGCACCGCCAGCACCAGCGCCTGATACACCTGCGCCAGCTGCGGCAATTCGGCGGCCGGATCGGCCATCGGCACCACATCCAGCTCGTTGAATTCCAGACGAGTCACCTGCTCGTCGAAGGCCGCCAGACGGTGGGTCATGGTGCCGGCGGCATCGAATACCTTGGAGCAGCCGTCGAAGATCAGCTCATCCTGGCCGCCGACCTGATTGAGGTACACCAGCGGCAGCTGGGTGCGCTGGCAGTGGCCGGCCATCAGCGTTTTACGGATATACGGTTTTTCGCGGTTATACGGCGAGGCATTGATCGACAGGATAATCTCCGCGCCGGCCGCCTTGGCGGCGTCGATCGGCTCAGGGAACCACAGATCTTCGCAAATCAGCAGCCCCAGACGGTAGCCTTTCAGCGCCACCACGCAGGTGTCGTTGCCGGCGTGGAAATAGCGCTTCTCATCGAACACGCCGTAGTTCGGCAGCTGCTGCTTGAAGTAGCGGGTCAGCAGGCGGCCTTCGGCAAACAGCGACAGCGCGTTATACAGCTTGTCGCCTTCGCGCCACGGGTGGCCGACCAGGATCGCCGTCTCGGCGGAGGCCTGCTGCAGGCGCAGCAGCTGCGCGTCGCAGCGCTGATAGAAGTCATTGCGATACAGCAGGTCTTCCGGCGGGTAGCCGGACAGC